>JALZAE010000246.1 GCA_030948535.1 Gemmatimonadota bacterium
GCGCTGAGCGCCGCGAAGGTCCGAAGCCGCATCGTTTGTCCGCCGAGGGAGGGTGCTACGGCCCGGTAGGGCCTTCCACTATGAGACTGGCGCGCGCGGCCCGACGTCACCGTGAAGCAGTGATCAGCGATCGGCTTTGCGTGTGTGACTTGACTGCATCAAATGCAACAGCGGCGCCGGAAGAATATCCTGGCGCCGCCATGAATCTACGTGCTCTCCGTCACTGACTCGGCGACATCGAGCGATAGAGCGCGGCGACGTCCGTGAAGCGGCCTGGATCGACCTCGAAGAACCGGTTCGGCATGTATGGCCCGCTCGTCGGGAAGAAGGGCGGCGGGGAGGTGAGCACGCAGCGATCGAAGCTGTAGCGTTTGGCGTAGCCGTGATTGCCGGCGCTGCCATTCACGGTGGCGCGAGTGCGCTGGATGATGCTGCCGGTGAGATACAAGCAGCCGCGCCCCAACAGGGTCCCGCCGCAATTGAGACTTGGTGCGCCGCCGACGGTCGGATTCTGCGCCCCGAAGGAGCTGCCGAGTGCCATGACGGTGGAGTGGATGTAGGCGTCTGGCGTGTCATCGAGCGATTTGTAGTAAGTCCCCGCGCCGGCGTCAACGAGCTGAGGAACGTGGACGGCGTTGTCGACGACCATGATGTCCATCAGTGAGATCATCCCCATCATGTCGAAGCACTGCGGCGACGGGTCGGTCTGATAGCGCATGTCGCCGAGGATGCCGATGTTGCCCGTCGCGTAGAGGGTGATCTTGCTGCGCAGCTTGCCGCTCACGCCGACGGTACCGTTGACGTAGATCACGCCCTTGAAGCCGGGGTTGAGCGCTTTCGAGAGGGGGAAGAGATACGCGGCGTCGATCGGCCGGACGCCATTCACCGTGCCGCTCACGACGCCGGGGTACGACACCCAGTTGCCCCACCGGTCGATCGGCGAGAAGGTCGTGTCGTTGCCCGGGGTGTGCCTGGCCGCGACGCTGTACGGAAGTGCCGCCGAATCACGTGCGGCCGGCGCTAGCCTCGGATCGCCGCCCGGATAGCAGCGCGACGTCGGCTCGCTCATGTATTG
This sequence comes from Gemmatimonadota bacterium, assembly GCA_030948535.1. Classification (GTDB taxonomy): domain Bacteria; phylum Gemmatimonadota; class Gemmatimonadetes; order Gemmatimonadales; family Gemmatimonadaceae; genus JALZAE01. The sequence continues at coordinate 1,076 of JALZAE010000246.1, forward strand.
CTGGAAACTCTTGGCCATGATGATGTCGGCCTGCCCCGATGCCATTCCGCCGGCCATCAATAAGGGCTTCACCCACGTGCTGTCGTGGATGTCGTACGGGAAAAAGCCTGGGGAGAAGTCGCCAGTCGTCGACGTGGGGAACCAGGCGCCACAGTTGAATTTCGTGAATGCGCCACGAAGCACCGCCGTGTCGGCGATCGAGCGAATCGAATACGCTCGCACGAATCCTTCGTTGACGTCCGTCGTGTCGCCGTCACCGTTGAGATCCGCCGTCACGAAATCGAGCCGCATCGCGATCTGGTCCAGCGTGCCGGTGTTCGGCGCAGTGAAGTTCAAACGGCCGCTCGTGGCGCGCGGAATCAGCGTATTGAGCGTCGTCAGATCGGGGAGGATCATCGGCTTCAGATTTTCCTGATAGCCGTCCATGAACACGCCGCCCGCGCCGGCGAGATTCGCGACCGTCTGCGCGGTTCCCACCGAATCATGGAACGTCGCCGTCTGTCCCGCGCACGTCTTCACAACGTCGTTCGAGAAGAGCGGACCGTAGATGTTGTCGCCCGCGCCAAAGCAGATGTTATTCTCGGAGTTCGACCAGTAGCCAAAGCGCGCGAAGCTCTCCTGGACCAGCTCGAGCCGCCGGATGGTGTGCGCGCCGTTCATGTCGATGATCTCGGCGAACAACGTTACGAAGCGGCCGCCCTTCTGGCTGATCGAGCCCGAGGGGCCGGCGTACACCGTGGCCGTGATGCCGGGGATCGGAATGTTGTCGGCGTCGGGAATCGTGGTGTGATCGAGCAAGAGCACGAAGCCCGAATCCGGAATCATCGACGCATCGACCTCGAGACGGCTCTTGCCGAGCGCGAGTGCCGCGTCCGCCGCGTAGGAGTCGATCTCCTCGCGATCGAGCGCGGCGCTGAGAAAGCGCGAGCCCGACGTGAGAAAGATTGCCGACATCGCCAGCGCCGCGATCGACATCGAGAGAAACAGCATCAGGAGCAACGCGCCGCCGCGACGACTGCGCAGGCGCGTCGACCGAAGCCGGGATCCGAACAACCGAGTCGGCATCAGGAATGATCTCACGGGGTGACTGAGTTCGATTGCGTCACCGTCGACACGCTGGGCGTGCAATCCTGCGCGACGACGGCGTAGATCCAGGCGATACCGGGAGTGGGAGTGTTGTCCACAAAGCTGTACGTCGACAGACCGGCCGGGACGCTCGAGTACGGCTCGCCCCAGAACGCCGAGGCGAGCTGGCGGCGAAAGATCGAATAGCGCTCGACGTCCTGCGCTCCAGCCGCATCGTCGGCTGACGGCAGCCAGGAGAGCGTCACCTGGCCCGGGTTCGTTTTCACGGCGCTCACCGCGCCCACAGCCGCGGGCGGGCCACCGCACGGCGTCGAGCGCACCATCCCCGTATTCAACACGGGCACGACACGCTCGAAGGTGCGAAGGACGTCGCCCTGATCGCGATCCTTGTACACGGCTTCCACGTGCACGCGCACGAGCGCGATCGAATCGATCCTGGCCGGCAGCCCGATGTCGGTCGCCGAGCCGTGCAGCGGCGCGGTATGGGTCAGCGGAAGACTGTTCTGTGGAATCTCGACGAGCGAGCCCGCGGCGTCGCGCTGATAGTAGCGGAAGAGCGGCTGTCCCGCGGTGAGCACGATCCCCTTCGCCACGACGTTGGAGGGGGCGTCGTTGACGCGACGCCAGAGGATGAAGTCATCGTTGCGCGCCGTGCTCGAGTCCGCCGAGACCCAAAACGACATCGTCTCCGCCCGGCCGAGGATGCCAGGCGTGAGATAGTACGTGCTGTCGGGATACGAGTACGAGGAGCGCGGCAACGTGATCGCGCGCTCCTTCGTCAATACCAGCGTGCGCGACGAATCGGCACGCGTATCGACGTACACGGCGGTCGGGTCGAGAGGATTGGAGGTGACCAGATCGGCGTTGAACGTAATGGAGTAGCTGTCGGCGCGAACGAGCATCGGCTGCACGTTGACCACGCCCGCACCGGCGGTGCGCAGCTCGCGATAAATCGTGTTCACCGCGAATCGCGCGTTGTAGCCCGCGTCCATCCGCCCGGCGTGCGACTCGACCGCGCGCGTCTGATTGCGCATGAGCAGCGAGACGCTCGTCATGATGACGAGCAGCACGCTCAACGCGATCAGCATCTCGATGATCGACATCCCGGGTCGGCGGCGGGCCGCGCTGCGAGCGCGGCGAACGATCATCGGACGCAGCATGTCGTCAGAACCTGGCGATGACGATCGAACGCCGAATCGCCGCGGGAAGCTTGGGACCCGTCACCGCCACGGTCACGCGCTTATGGTCGACGGTGCTGTTGGAATCACGCGTGACGGTGGTCGTGCGCGCGAAGCCGGGAAAATTCGCGACGGTATCCTCGACGACCGCAAAGCTGTCCACCGCGACGTAACGCAGCGTTCCGCGGATGGTCTCCAGCCGGTCGGCGGCGATGCTCGCCGCGATGGTGCGATTGTTGTCCGTGGCCACGCCGCTCGCGAATCGCATCAGATAGGCGGCCATGCTCACTAGAACGAAGGAGAGAATGGCCAGCGCGATCATGACTTCGATGAGCGTCATCCCCCGACGCAACGAACGGCTTACGGGGGCACTGCGGCGGGCGTGGTGCATGGGGATTCCGGAAAGCGGCCGACGGGCGGGTAGTCATCCGGCAGAATGTCCTGCCAGCCTTTCTTGCGCGAATCACAACTGCACGATCGGCGGATCGCTTTCGGCAACGTCGGATGATTCCGGCGGGTCGAAGTGCGCCCAGAATGCAACTCCCTATGGACTCCCACAAGCCTTCCGTTGTAACACGGGTCAAACCGAACAAATCCCGCTCTGTTCGTGCTCGGCAGCCACAAGAGCAGCCGCGGATTTTCGCAGATGGACGCGGATCGATCATCGGCCCAGCGAAGTCGCGCGCGCCAGACGTCTCTTTTATGTTTTTCTTGTACAAACAAATCGCCCGACTCGCACGCCCAACTCGGTAGCGCGAACTGTCTTATCGCGTTCATTCGCGGAAATCCGCGGCGCCTCGGTCGTTGCTTTGGCTAGCCCAACGCCTGTTCGATGTCGTCGATGAGGTCATCGATGTGCTCGAGACCGATCGACAGCCGCACCATTCCCGGCACGATCCCCACCTGCTGCCGCTCGGCCTCGGTCAGCTTCGAGTGCGTCGTCGAGGTGGGATGCGTGACGATGGTGCGGGTATCGCCAAGGTTCGGGCTGTGCGAGATGAGCTCCAGCTTGTCGATGAATCGGCGAGCCTGTTCTGCATCGCGGAGCACCAGCACGACGATTCCGCCCCCGGCGGACATCTGCCGCCGAGCCAGTTCGTGCTGCGGATGGCTCTCGAGAAATGGGTAGCGCACGCGCTCGACCCGCGCGTGGCCCTCGAAATGGCGAGCCATGGCGAGCGCATTCGCGCAGTGACGCTCCATGCGCAGCGACAGCGTCTCGAGACTCTTCGACAGCACCCACGCGTTGAACGGCGAAAGCGACGGTCCGGTGTGCCTCGCGAAGTAGCGAACCTCTTTGATCAACGCACTCGTCCCGAGCACCGCTCCGCCGAGTGTGCGGCCCTGGCCGTCGATGAATTTCGTGGCCGAGTGAACGATGAGGCCCGCGCCGAATCGCACCGGCTGCTGGAGCACCGGCGTCGTGAAGCAGTTGTCGACGATGAGCGTGATGTTCTTTCGCGCGCACAGCGCGCCGAGCATCGCCAGATCGACGAGCTCGAGACCGGGATTCGACGGCGTCTCGGCGAAGAGCACTTTTGTCTCGGGACGCAGCGCGCGCTCCCACTCGTCGGGCTGCGCGACGGCGTCGACGTACGTCGAGGTGATGCCCCAGCGCGGGAAAATCTTGGTGAAGAGTTGGTGGGTCGACCCGAACAGTGCGCGCGCGGCGATCACGTGGTCGCCGGAGCTGAGCAGGGGCGCCAGCGCCGCGAACACCGCGGCCATCCCACTGGCGGTGGCGATGCCATCCTCGGCACCCTCGAGCAGGCAGAGCTTCTTGACGAATTCGTCGGTGTTCGGGTTCGAGTAGCGGCTGTAGATGTTGCCCGGGATCTCGTCGGCGAACAGCGCGCGCGCCTGTTCGGTGCTGTCGAACACGAAGCTCGAGGTGAGATACACCGGCACCGAATGCTCGCGCTCCGCGGTCGTCGGCGCCTGCGCGCGGATGGCCAGCGTCTCCGGATGCAACGGCCGCTTCGAATCTCCGGCGCTCACGAGGCCATCTCCCGCAGCCGGGCTTCCGCGAGTGCGAGTCCCTCGACATCGCGCAGCGTGTCGGCGAGGACGCGACCGACCTGCTCCGATTCGAGCAGAAACGCGTCGTGGCCGAGCGTGGAGCGCAGCTCGCGGTATGGCGCACCGGCGCCGTCTGTCCAGCGGCGAATCTCGTCTGCGCTGTAGAGATTATCGCCCGTGACGCCGACGCCGACGACCGGTCCGTTGACCGCCGCGCGCAGTGCGCGCAGCGCAGGGCTCATGCCGCCCCGGCCGCGGCCGATGTCGTGCGCGTCCATCGCCTCCGTGAGCACTCGATAGCTCGCCGCGTTGAAGCGACGCACGAGCTTGTCACCCTGGTACGCGAGGTAGGTCGCGGCGGCAAACTCGTCGTCGCGCGTCTCGCGGCCGAAGCGGGCGCCGAACTCCGACTCGGTGCGATACGTCATCATGCCGATCATGCGCGCGAGCGCAAGACCATCATCGCCGCCGAGATCGAGCGCACGCCGCTGGATCGCGTTCCAGGCGATCGCCCACGCCGTGTGCGCCGCGGGTGCGGCAAGCGCGACGAGCGAGCGCGCCCGCAGCGGATCGGCGAGCGCGTACTCCATCGCCACCATGCCGCCGAGCGATCCGCCGGCGATCATCGCGAGTGAGGAGATGCCAAGCTCGGCGACGAGGAGCGCGGTGAGCCGCGCCATGTCGCGCGGTGTGATTCGTGGGAACGCGGTTGGTTCATCCGCGGCACCAGGTCCGGTCGTGCCGTAACAGGAGCCGAGGAGATTCGCGCAGAGCACGCCGTAGCGCGTGGTGTCGATCGCGCGGCCGGGACCGATCACTTCGCGCCACCAATCGCCGGATGCATCGGCCGAGCCGGTGAGGGCGTGGAAGACGAGCACCACATTGTCGCGCGCCGGGTTGATGGTGCCGTCGAGGTGATACGCCTGCACGACGTCGGCGAGCACCTCGCCCGACTCGAGCGTGAAGCGCGGCACCTGCTGCGTGCGCGGCGTGCGGATGGTGATGGCTGGCGTGCTCATGGCGACTTCCTCTACGCATCGAACGATCGTTGCGCCGCCACGGCGAGCCCACAAAAACAAAATGCCCGGCGAAGATGGCGCCGCCGGGCGATCGCGTTTTAGCACTTGTTTTACGTGGCTGCAATAGGCGGCAAATCACCACGGGCTTTCGATTGTGCTCTGAGAGTATCGGGTGCTGCGGGTGAATGTCAAGCGCTGCGTGCGGCCCTTCGTCTATGATGCCGGCTGACGAGCATCGCCAACGAAGGGGTGTGCTGATTCGACGGAATCCTGCCGATACTCTCCCGAATGGCGCCCGAGCAGTACGAAGATCTCCTTGCCGGCCTTCTGGAGCGCGAGCATTCGCGCGCGGAACGCCGGCTGAACACTGTGCGCTTCAGCGTGCTGCTCGTTCTGGGCATCGCGGCAGCCTGCTATTCGCCGCGACTCACACTGGCGCTCGACCTGGTGAATCTGGCGATCCTCCTGCCGATGCTGGCATGGACGCTCGCCCAGCACGTGCTCGTGCATCGGCACAAGCGCATTGCGCCGTGGCTCGCCACCGCGAATCCGATCGTCGACATCACCGCGGTCACGGTGCTGCTCGTCGGCTACGGGCTGGTCGGCCTTCCGGACCTCGCGGTGAAGTCGCCGATCTTCCTCGCCTACTTCGGCATTCTCGCCGCGCGCCCGCTCACCGGCTCGACGCGCCGAGCGGGATGGGCGGCGGCGGTCGCCGTCGTCGAGTATGCGTCGCTCGTCGCTCTGTTCCTCGGCTTCGGACTGCTGCGGCTGAATCTCAGCCCGATGGACACACTCTCCAACTCCGGCACATCCCTCCTCGACGAAGGTGCCAAGGCCCTGTTGCTCGGTGTCGCGGGCGCGATCGCGACCTATGCCACGTCGTGGCACGAGCGGGTGATGCGGCGTGCGATCGCGGCGCAGGTCGAGCGCAGCGCGGAGGAGCACGCGCTCGCCATTCGCTTGCAGGAGGCCGACAAGCTCGCGGCGCTCGGCGCGCTCTCGGCGACGTTGGCGCATGAAGTGAACAATCCGCTGGCGGCGATTCTCGCCACGGCCGAGCTGCTACGACGCTCACCGATGCCGGAGTCGCAGCGCGACGATGTCGACGCGATCATCGCGGAGGCGCGACGGACGACGAGCGTCGTGCGCGAGCTGCTGCGCGCCGCGCGCCCGAACGGCAGCGCGCACGAAGAGCTCTCGCTCGAGACGGTCGTCGGCAATGTGCTCGGCGTGGTGCGGCCGTTGGCGCGCAGCCGCCGCGTGCACGTTGAGGTCTCGATCCCCGCGGAGCTGCCGCGCGTGCACGGACAGGGCGGCCGGCTCGAGCAAGTCATCCTCAACCTGATCGTCAACGCCATGCAGGCGATCGAGGAGCGCGCGGAAGAGGGCACCGTGGTCGTCAGCGCGCGGGACGGCGGCGCGCACCTGGTCATCTTCGTCGACGACACCGGGCCCGGGTTCGCGCCCGGCGTTGCCGCGCACGTCTTCGATCGATTCTTCACCACGAAGCCGTCGGGCAAAGGCACCGGGCTCGGATTATGGATTGTGAAGCAGATCGTCGACGAGCATGGCGGCAGCATCACGGCCGACAATCGTGCCGGCGGCGGCGCGCGCATGACGGTGCGCCTGCCGATCGACGGCCAACGCGGTGTCCCGGCTCAAGTAGTGGAATCGATCGGGAGCAGCATCGTTCCACGGCTCGGCATCGCGCTGTTGCGCTAACCGGCGTTGCTGAAGGTCAGCGTCCGAGCGCGGCCAGCGCGGGAATGAGAATCTCTTTGCTCGCGGTCAGGTCATCGAGAAACATCTTCTCCGCCGCGAGCCCGAGCGCGCGATCCTCGATCACCGCATCGAGCTCGTAGTTGATCGCGATGCCGAGCGGATTGAAGTCGGTGGAGCCGACGCGAACCCAGCGGCCGTCGATCACGCTCGTCTTCGCGTGCATCATCACGCCCTGCCACTCCCAGATGCGCACACCGTTCATCAGCATCCGGCGATAGAGACGACGGGCGAGCAAGCGCACCCACGGATGGTCGTACTTGCCGGGCACGAGCACGCGAACGTCGACGCCGTCGCGCGCCGCGCCGGCGAGCGCCTCGAGCTCGGCGACGCTCGGCACGAAGTACGCGCTCGCGATCCAGATCGAGCGCTCGGCCGAGACGGCCTGTATCTGCAGCGCGCGCCCGATGCGGAGACGCAGCGGCTCCCCCTCAATGATGCCGATGATCGCGCCGACATCTTTCGACGGATCGACCTCCGTACCGCGCGCGGCCTTTACCAGATGCCGGCGCGGGTCGCGACGGATGCGGAGACGCGCCGAGTCGCGCCGCTCCTGTCCGACGGACCGGAGCCACATGGCGTCGAAGGCGCGCGCCATGTCGGTCGCGGCCGGCCCTTCGATGCGCACGGCGGTGTCGCGCCAGCGTGACGGGCGATCTTGCGGCAATCGGTCCGCCCATTCGTCGCCGAGCCCGATGCCGCCGGTGACGCCGATCGCTTCGTCGACGACGAGCACCTTGCGATGATCGCGCGGAACGAGGCCGAGCCATTTGCGGAAACCGAGCTTGTTGAAGATGCGCACTTCGGCGCCGGCGTCGCGCATGCGGCGCCAGAAGGCGCGCGGCGTGGTGCGGCTGCCGATCCAATCCGAGAGGACACGCACGCGTACGTTGCGCCCGCGCGCGCGGATGAGCGCGTCGGCAAACCGGCGGCCGACGGCATCGTCGCGGAAGATGTAGCTCTCGAGGTCGATCGTGGCGTCCGCTCGATCGATCTCCTGCTCCATGCAGTCGTAGGTGATCGGCCCGTCGTGAAGCAGGCGGACCTGATTTCCGCTCGAGACGTCGGCAGCGGCGATGCGCCACAGGCCGCGGGCGAATGACGGGCCGGCGGTCGACACTATTTCTAGCGCACGCACGGGGTCAGACAAAGTGGGAGATGTTAGGGGAAAGGGCAGATGTCAGACGTCAGAGGTCAGATGTCAGTGACTGATGGCTGACGACTGACGCTCATAGCTCTGCATATTGCTTCAATGCCTACACAATCTCCACTCGATCTCGACCAGGCGACGATGCGGCGGCTGGGCTATCAGGTGACCGACCTCATCGCCGAGCATCTTTCGACGATTCGCGAGCAGCCGGTATACCGGACGATGGGTCGCCGCGATGCCGAGGCGTTGATCGCGGGCCCTCCGCCCGAGCAAGGTAGTGAGATGACCGCGCTACTGGATTTCCTTCGGCAGCGTGTGTTCGTGAACGCGGTGCGCGAGCCGCATCCCGGATTCATGGCGTACGTGCCGGGCTGCCCGACGTTCCCCGCAATACTCGGCGATTGGCTGGCGACGGGATTCAATTTTTTCGCGGGCGTGTGGTCCGTTGCCGCCGGCCCCAACGCCGTGGAGCTGACGGTCCTCGAGTGGTTTCGCCAATGGATCGGGATGCCGGAGGGGACGGGCGGGCTGCTGACGAGCGGTGGGAGCGCGGCGACGCTGACGGCGATCGTCGCCGCGCGGCATGGCGTAGTCGGCGATGACGCGACGCGCACCGCCAAGCTCGTGATGTACACGTCGGCGCAGGCGCACTCCGCGGTGGCGCGCGCCGGGTGGATTGCCGGCATCCCGCGCGACAACGTGCGCAGCGTGCCGGTCGACGATGGGCTCCGGCTGCGCGCCGATGCGCTCGGCGACGCCATCGCGCGCGACCGCGAGGCGGGACTGATCCCGTGCGCCGTGGTGGCGAGCGCCGGCACGACGAACACGGGCGCGATCGACCCGATGCACGCGATCGCCGACGTCTGCGCGCGCGAGCAAGTGTGGATGCACGTCGACGCGGCGTATGGCGGATTCGCGGCGATGACAGAGCGCGGCACCAAGCTGCTCGACGGACTGGGCCGCGCCGACTCGGTCGCGCTCGATCCGCACAAGTGGCTGTTCGTCCCCTTCGAGTGCGGCTGTGTCCTCGTGCGTGAGCCGCGGCGCTTGTGGGAGACCTTCCACGTCTACCCGGAATACTTGCAGGACGTCGCGCCGGCGGACCAGGCGATCAACTTCGCCGACTACGGCGAGCAGCTGACGCGCTACAGCCGCGCGCTCAAGGTGTGGCTGTCGGTGCACTACTTCGGCGTCGGCGCCATCCGCGCGGCCATCGACGGTGGCATCGACCTGGCGGCGTACGCCGAGTCACTCGTTAGGCAGAAGCCGCTACTCGAGGTGCTGTCGTCGGCGCAGCTCGGCATCTGCTGCTTTCGGGTCCATCCGCCCGGCGTCGACGATCCAACCGAGCTCGACGCGCTGAACGAGCGCATCAATTCGGCCGTGAACGCCAGCGGGAAGTTTTTCATCTCGTCGACCCGCGTCCGCGGCGCATTCTCGCTGCGCGTCTGCGTGCTGGGCTTTCGCACGACGAGAGAGGACGTGCAGGGATTGCTGGAGATGGTGGAGGTTTTGGCGAGCGGGAGTGGGGGGTAGGGGGTAGGGTGTGGGGTGTAGTTGGCGAAAGATCTCCGAGCTAACCACACCCTACACCCCACACCCGCTGCACCCACTGGCCCCACCCGCCACTCCAGTCCCAGATTCCCTCCATGCTCTCCATCGATCTCACCAACAAGCGCGCGCTCGTCGCCGGAGTGTCGGACGACGGCGGGTACGGGTTCGCCATCGCCAAAGCGTTGGCCGAAGCCGGCGCGAGCGTGATCGTCGGGTCGTGGCCACCGGCGCTCAACATCTTCATGAACCTGCTCGAGCGCGGCAAGATGGACGAGTCGCGCCGGATGCGTGACGGCGCGACGCTCGAGTTCGAGCGCATCTATCCGCTCGACGCGGCGTACGACAAGCTCGCCGATGCGCCCGAGGACGTTCGCACCAACAAACGCTACAAGGAGCTCGGCGATTTTTCGATCGATGGACTCGCGAACCGCCTAACGAGTGATTTCGGCGAGCGGCCGCTCGACATCGTCGTGCACTCGCTCGCCAACGGACCTGAGGTGAAGAAGCCGTTGCTCGAAACGAGCCGAGCCGGCTATCTCTCCGCCATCGGCGTCAGCGCGTACTCGCTGGTCGGAATGGTCAACCGGCTCGGGCCGCTCATGCGCGATGGTGGATCGTTCCTCTCACTGTCGTACATGGCGGGCGAGCGAGTGATTCCGGGCTACGGCGGCGGGATGTCGACGGCGAAGGCAGCGCTCGAGAGCGACACGCGCGTGCTGGCGTTCGAAGCGGGTCGCAAGTTCGGCGTGCGCATCAACTGCATCTCGGCGGGTCCGCTGGCATCGCGCGCGGCGAGCGCGATCGGGATCATCGACAAGATGGTCGCCTACGTCGCGCAGAACGCGCCGCTCACCGAGCCGCTCACCGCACCGGAGGTCGGCGCGGTCGCCGCATTTCTCGGCAGCCCGCTGGCGAGCGGTATCACCGGTACGGTCGTCTACGTCGACAAGGGCTTTCACTCGATGGGGATGGCGGTGCAGCCGCCGAACGAGCAGGCCTCCTAGCGATCATTCCTGCGGAGCGCGCAGCACGGATTGCGGGAGGCGCTTCACCAGCGGAAAGACCGGCTTCGCGCCAGCCTTGAGCGGGCCATCGTCGTCGAACGATCCCCATCCGCTGTTGCCGATGAAATAGAAATCGCCGTCGGCCATCACGCCGTGCGTCGGGTCTTCGTCGAGACTCGCCTCGAGCACCGTGGCACGGAGCACGCGACGCCGCGCCTGGTCGAGCTCGAGCGAGACGACGCGGCGCGGATCGGTGCCGTTCTGCACGATCAGCAGCGTTGTCGGCCCGGCGAAAGTGAGACCATCGATGCCGCTGAGCGCCACGTTCGGCGCATGAGCCAGCCACGTCACGGCGCCGCTGGATGGATCGACGATGGCGATGCCGCGCACGTAGTCGGGGACGAACAGCCGGCCATCGGCGGCGACGGCCGGCTCCTGCGGCGATATGAACACGCCATTGCCAACGAGCACATTGAGCGAATCGCGATCGCGCCGAATCGCGTAGACGATGCCCGTGACGGCGTCGGAGATGAAGGCGTCGCCTTGCGGGGTGAGCACCATGTCGCCCATCACGTGCTTGGCGTGGTCGACCGGAAGATCGTATCGCTTGATCAGCTTGCCGGTCGACAGATCGTACTTGAGCACCGCGCTCCGTCCGGAATCGGCCGCGCTGAACGTCCTCGACTGCGGCATCGCGGCCGTCGTCGCCCAAAGCACGCGCCGAGGCGCGTCGACGGCAACGGCGAGAATTCCCCACACGCCGTCGCGCCCCTCGGTCACGAAGTCACTCTCTTTTCCCGCGCGATCGATCGCGACGATTTTCCGATAGCGAATGCTGCTGACGAAAAACGTGCGCGTCGCCGGGTCGTACGTCATGTCTTCCGCGAGGTCATCGGGCGCCCCCAAGGTGAATGCCTTCGTCGCCCGCGCGACGGTGCGTCTATTTCCCTCGATGCGCTTTGTCACCTCGTTCCACGACGGCAGCGCGCGAAGATTCGCGAATGAAGGATCGTTGGTGAGATCGCGCACCAGTCCCATACCGGCGAAATCGCGGAGCAGCTCCAACGCCGCGGTGGTGTCCCTCAGCCCAACTTCCGCCCGCGCCATCGCGACGAGCGCGCGCGGACTGCCGCTCGTCGAGTCGTACACCACTCGCAGGTGTCGCTTGTACTCGGACCAATCGCCGCGCACGCGAGCGGACTCGGCGGCGACCGACTCGGTGCGCCAGCTCTGGGCGAGCATGACGGAGGGGAGGAGCAGTAACACGGCGAGGCGTCGCATCCGGGCGAGGGCTGGGGGGCTGGGGTTCGGGGCGCATGTGAACTTCGAGCCCTGCGCCCACAGCGGTAATCGGTGATGGAGTCAGAAATCAGTCACCGACTGCCAGAACGCGCGCCAACCACGAGACGCGCCCCCTGCTTCTCTCGTGTCATCGCCGGAAGTGAAACGGAATCACAATCACCTGCGTGACCTTGCAACCCGGAATCTCCTCCGTAGGCGGGAAGGTCATCTGCGCGATCTGATTGCGCGCCATCGCCACGAAATCGGCAGAGCGTGAGCTCAGCACGCGTAGGGTGTGAATGTCCGGGTGGCCGAGCGTGTCGATGGCGACCTGCGCAATCACCTGCGCATTGCGAATCTCCGCATCCTTGGCCGCGTCGCCACTCCGCTTCGGCATTGCATCATCGCCCGAGAGGGCGAGCAATGAGTCCGCTTCGCGTGCCCGTGCGGATTGCAGCGCGGCGCAGCTCGAGCCCGGACTCTTCGGCGACCGCGACTCCGGAGAGTCCAAAGGCATCGGCGACACCGACAGGTCCGCGGTGACGGTCTGCTCGCCTCGAACTTCCACGCTCGCGGCGATGATCCCCAGAGAATCCTGCGCCGAACGCGCGACGACAACGGAGTAAGGACCCGTGGCGAGGCTGTCGAACCGATACTGGCCAGACGCGTCCGTCATCACCCGGTGATTCGTCCCGCGCAGCCAGACCGCGACGCCGGGGGCGATCTGTCCATCGCGCGTACTGGTAACGCGGCCGTGTATCGATCCCGTCGTCGCCGACCAGAGCGGAACGCCGTCGCCAGTCGTCGCCGACAACACTTCCCCGCCCTCTTCGTGAATGCCGTCGATCACCGGCGTCGCGCTGGCGCGACCACCGGTGATCATGTTGTTCGCCAAGCTGCGGCGCGTCGCCACGCGAACGATCGGCGCGCGGACGAGCCAGCGCTGAACGATCGACCCGCCGCGCGACACCGGCTGGAAATCGATCCAGCCGCCCCACAGCGTATCCGACAGCGTACTCGGCGGCAGCTTCAATCTCGTGTAGTGATAGTCGAGCGACCGCAGCGCACCCGTGCGTCGGTCGACCCACAACACACCGCTAATGTCGGGCATCTCGCGCGAGCGCACGGGCTCGAAGCCGAGCGCGATCAAGTGAGCGTCTCCCTGCTTTGCTCTCGCGACGGCGAACACGCGCTCCTCCAACAAAAAGCAGTGGCCCGCGGCGAAGTCGTCGGAGAGAAGCACATCCGCATCGGGCGCATAGAACGACATGGCGGTGTCGGACTGCTGGACGTAGCCTTCCTTCGCCAGCACGCGTGCATCGAGACTTTGATACGGACTCTTGCTGACGCCCGACCGCCGGCCGAGTGCCTCCTGGCGCACGCGGCGTTGATCGAGATCGAGCTCGCGAGTAAAATCCTGAATGCGCATCCGGATGCGGCCCGATTGCTGCCCGCTGCGCGTGGCCTCGAGCGCTTTGCGCGCTTCCTCCCAAACGATGGCGGCAGCCAAGCCCTCGGCCGGCTTGACCACGCATTCCTGTTGTCCCGTCACATGAACCGCGGCCAGCGCGGCGAACACGGATTCGATCGCAAGACTGCGCGTTATCGTGGCCTGCGCCTCGAGCGCGAAGGGCGATGTCAACGTCGTGCGATAGCCGATGCGTTGAAGACGGACGCGATAGACGCCCGCGACCGGCGCCTGCACGCTGAACTCACCGCTCGGGCCGGCGGTCGTCGCGGCGACGGTCACACCGCGTTCATCGACCAGAGAGAGCGCGATGTCGGCAACCGGCGCCGCCGTCACCGAGTCAACCACATGCCCACGAATGGTCTGCGCGTGCAGCGGTGACAGGCGACTGCCCGCCGCCACCAGTGCAACGAGAGCAAGCAACCGCCGAGTCATCACGCAAGCCTCCGCAAAGCGGATTGTGTCGGGGGCTGGACTTATCGACGGTACTGCTCTTACGCCATACCCCCCCGCTCGATGCGCTTGCGCTCCGCGCCTCGCTTGCCATAGAGGAAGTAGATCACGAAGCCGATGGCTAGCCATATCACGAGCCGCGCCCATGTCGTGAAGGGCAGTCCCAGCATCTGGGCGAAGCAGATGAGCGCGCCGAGGATCGGCACCCACGGCAGATATGGCGTCTTGAAGGGACGCGGGATCTCGGGGTTCGTCCTGCGCAGCACGAGGATGCCCAGCGAGACCATGACGAAGGCGAGCAGCGTGCCCATCGCGGTCAGCTGCGTGAGCGTCGCGATCGGAAAGAGGCCGGCAACCAGCGCGACGACGACGCCCGTCAGCGCCGTCGTAACGTGCGGCGTCTTGAAGCGTGGATGCACCCGGCCGAACAGCGGCGGCAGCAGGCCATCGCGCGCCATCGAGTAGAAGATGCGCGGCTGGCCGAGGAGCATCACCAGCATCGTGCTCGACAATCCGGCGATCGCGCCAAGCTTGATGATCGGCTTGAGCCAGGTGAGGCCCGTCTGGTCGATGCCGTAGGCGATCGGTGCGGGAACGTTGAGCTTGTCGTAATGCACGATGCCGGTGAGCACGAGCACGACGGCGATGTACAGCACGGTGCAGACGACGAGCGACACCATGATCCCCGTCGGCATGTCCTTCTGCGGATTCTTCGACTCCTGCGCCGCGGTGCTCACCGCATCGAATCCGATGAAGGCGAAGAAGATCACACCAGCGCCGCGCAGCACGCCGCTCCATCCGAACGAACCGAACTGTCCCGTGTTCGGCGGCACGAAGGGATGCCAGTTGGCAGTGTTGATGTACTTGATGCCGAATCCGATGAAGAGGAGGATCACCGTCACCTTCACCATGACGATCGCCGTGTTGAAGCCGGCCGATTCCTTGATGCCGATGATCAGGATCATCGAGACAAGGAGGATGACCACCGCCGCCGGAAGATTGAACAGCCCCGCGACCGTGGTGCCATTGGACAACACGACGGACGAGCCCGGTGGACCGCTCAGCTGCGCGGGAAAATCGATCCCCATGTCGTTGAGCAGACTGATGAAGTTGCCCGACCAGCCCACGGCGATCGTCGAGGCACCGAGCGCATACTCGAGGATGAGATCCCACCCAATGATCCACGCGAAGCACTCGCCGAGTGTCGCGTACGAGTACGTGTACGCGCTGCCGGCGACCGGGATCATGCTCGC
The DNA here is from genome assembly GCA_030948535.1 of Gemmatimonadota bacterium. Lineage (GTDB taxonomy): Bacteria > Gemmatimonadota > Gemmatimonadetes > Gemmatimonadales > Gemmatimonadaceae > JALZAE01. Next base: position 16,323 of record JALZAE010000246.1, read on the forward strand.
GAATTCGGCGTAGCAGAGACCGGCGAACGCGCAGCCGATCGCCGCGAACACCATCGACAGCGCGAGCGCCGGTCCGGCGTTCTGCGCTGCGGCCACGCCCGTGATGACGAAGATCCCCGCGCCGATGATGGCGCCGATCCCGAGCATCGTCAGACTGAACGGACCGAGCGTGCGGCTCAGCGTCCCCGATTCTGCTTCCGCTTGCAGCGAGGCGATCGATTTTTTTGTGAACAGAGACATGGGGCGGGGTGTGGGGTGTTGGGTGTGGTGAGCTCCTTTGCGAAGGTGTTCGGTCCGCGCACGAAACAGTGTCCTATCGCGGTCCTAGGCGTGTCCGAGACGTATGAAATGGTTTGCGCGCTTGTGCGGTGGAGTCCATCGCGCGGGGCCCGGCGCGGGCCCTCAAGTTTCATCGACAACGCGCGCGCGCAATTTTCTCGCTGCACGCCGAGGCCGCGTTACTTCGCCCGTCGGACTTCGTGCGCGCCACGCGCAAACTGCTCGTCAGGCGCACGCCTACACCGCCGTCAGCGCCGGGCGCTGGACTCTTTCGTCGGCACACGCTGCAGTGCTGCACGTCGTCGCACGCTCACCGACCGAACGCTCTCGGGTCGTCGCGCGTCTGCGTTGGGGCATGGGGCGGCGGGGCCGCGGGAGCGGGTCGCGGCGGCGGCGCCGGCGCGTAGCTAGAGACAGCGCGCCATAGAGAGTCCACGAT
>JALZAE010000289.1 GCA_030948535.1 Gemmatimonadota bacterium
CGCGTGCTCCGTCCCGACGGCCAGCGCGCAACGCCCCATCACCGGACTGGTGCGCGACGCCGTGACCCGTGAGCCGGTCGCGGGCGTCGTCATTCGCGTCGACGCAACGCGCGCGGGTACGCTCACCGATGTCGCCGGCCATTACAGCGTGGAGGCGCCGCAAGGTGCGCGGCTTCGATTCTCTCGCGCCGGCTATGCGGCGCTCTCGGTCAACATTGGCGAGCGCACATCGGTCGACGTCTCGCTCGCACCATCGTCCCGGCCGCTCGAGGCGGTGACGGTGAACGCACTCCGCGGCGACGCGGCGACGCCGATCTCGCAGAAGACGCTCGACGCGCACGACCTGGAATCGCGCTCGTTCGGCCAGGATGTGCCGCTGCTGCTCACGACGCTCGCGCCTTCGCTCACCAGCTACGCCGAATCCGGCGGGTGGGGCGGATATTCGTACATCCGGATCCGGGGCATCGATCAGACGCGGCTCAATCTCACGCTCGATGGCGTGCCACTGAACGACCCCGAGGACGAGCAGCTCTACTTTCAGAATTTTCCGGACTTCGCGAGCAGCTTGCAATCGGTGCAGATCCAGCGCGGCATCGGGACGAGCGCGTTCGGCACCGCCGCATTCGCCGGCGCGCTCAACTTCGAATCGCGCTCGCTCGCCGGCTCGCGCCCGGGCGCGGAGCTCGAGCTCGGACGAGGCTCGTTCGATTCGTATCGCGGAAGCTTCGCGTTGGAGAGTGGTGCGCTCGGGCGATTCGCGTTCGCGGGACGGTTCTCGACCGAGCAGACCGCCGGCTACCGCTATCACTCCGACAATCGCGGCAACAGCGGCTTCGTGAGCGGCGGCTGGTTCGGCGACCGCGACATTCTCATGCTCACCGCGTTCGCCGGCGTGGCGCGAAACCATCTCGCCTACGCCGCGGCGAGCGCGGAGCAGATTCTCGCCGACCCGCGCACTAATCCGGTGTCGCCGCTCGAGCGAGACCATTTCGCGCAGCAGTTCGCCAGCCTGCAATACACGCATGTGCTGAGCACAACCTCGGCGCTCTCGGCGACGGCATTCGCGCAACATGCTGGCGGCGAGTATGACGTCTTCTTCGATCCTGATGTCGAGAACTTCAATCTTCGCTACTGGTGGTACGGCGCGCTGACGAGCTATCGCGCCGAGATCGGTCCCGTAACCCTGGACCTCGGCGGCAACGCGAGCACGTATCACCGGGATCACCGTGCCTTCTTGCGCCCCGACATCGCCGCGCCACTCTACGACAACACCGGCTACAAGAACGAGCTGAGCCTCTTCGCGAAGGCGAGCTACGCGATCGGCGCGCTGACGCTGTTCGGCGACGTGCAGTGGCGCCGCGCGGAATTTCGCTACGAGCCCGACGCGCACGCCGACATCCAAGCGCAGCGCATCGCGTGGTCATTCATCAATCCGAAGGGTGGAGCGACGTTTACCGTCGATCCCCACTGGAGTGTGTACGCGAGCTACGGCCAGAATCGCCGCGAGCCGACGCGCAACGACATGTTCGCCGGCTTCGACAATCTCGACACGTCGAACGTCGCGTTCGTGGGCGCGCTCGATCGCGTGCGCCCCGAGCGCGTGCGCGATCTCGAGGCGGGCGCGACGTTCCGCGGTGGCGTGCTCGACCTGCACGGCAACCTCTACGCGATGGAGTTCCGCGATGAGATCGCGCCGATCGGACAGCTGAGCTACATCGGCTTGCCGCTGCGAAAGAACGTGCCGCGTAGCTATCGCCGGGGCGTCGAGCTCGATGCGGCGTACCGCGGCATCCCTCGCCTGCTGCTGGCTGCGAACGCGACCCTCAGCGCGAATCGCATCGCCGAGTACACGGACGATGCGACGGGGCAGAGCTACCGCGATGTCGAGCCGCTGCTGACACCGCGACTGCTGGCGACCGCGAGCGCCCGATTTGACCTGACGCGGGCGTTCGGGATTGAGCTGATCGCCCGGCACGTCGCGCGCTCGTATCTGGCGAACACCGGCGACTCCCGCTTCGTCGCGCCCGCGTCGACCTCGGCCGACGGCATCATCACCTGGCGCCTCGCGCGCTCATCGCTTGCGCTACAGCTCGTGAATCTCACCAACGCGCGGATCTACCCCGCGGGCTCGACCGACGGAGTGTCGTCGTTCTACTATGTGCAGCCGAGGGGGATGTTTTTCACCGTTCGTTTGAGGTATTGAGGGAGGTGTTTGGCGCTAGGTGTCGAGGTGGTGAGGGCGCGACTCGAATCTTTCACGCGCCCTCGAGACCTGGCACCTAACACCTAACCCTCTTTTGTTGTCAGCTCGCTCGCGGCAATTCCAGCGTGAACACCGATCCTTCACCCGGAACGCTGCTCACGGAGAGGTCGCCGTTCATCGCGCGCGTGAGCTCGCGGCTGATCGCCAGGCCGAGGCCGACGCCGGCGCGGCCTTCTTCGGTGGTGCGGTCGAGCTGCACGAAGG
>JALZAE010000290.1 GCA_030948535.1 Gemmatimonadota bacterium
ATTTACTCGCGAGGGCACGGCCCACCAGCGCGGTATCGAGCTGTCGCGTGTCCGTCATCGCGAGAACTCGCGCGTAGAGACTTACTTCCGGTTCGCCGATCCCAGCCGGCAGGCGTTGACCCGCCGCCCGTGTCGAGGCAGCGAACAGGATCGCAATAATAGCAAGTTGCTTACGAAGCAGCATTCTGAAGTACCTTGCGTAGAGATTCAGGCAACGTCGTGAGTCGGGAATCTCGCGTGAGTGAAGCAAGTTTTGTCGTGGCTGTAACGAACTTCTCGTCGGTCTCGGCATTGGTGATCACGTACTCGAACGTCAGCGTGCGGGACCTCACGTCGCTGATTCTGGTCGTAACGCGAATCAGATTGTCGTAGCGTGCCGCCGAGTGAAAACGAAGACTCGCTTCGACGACAGCAAGCGTCACGTTCTGCCTCTCCAGCTCGGCGTACGGAGTTCCCAACGCGCGAATGAACTCAGTGCGCCCGATCTCGCACCAGATCAGGTAGTTGGAGTGATACACCACCTGCATCTGATCGGTCTCGGCGTAGCGGACCCGGAATTCGACAGTGTGAGCCGACCTACTTTTGGGATGGGATGTCATGTACGAGAGGAAACTACAACTTAGAACTACACAGATGCGAGATCCGGGAAGCATAGATCCGGGTTGCGAGAATCCTCGCAACTCAAGTCTGTGCTTCTGAGATCTCGCATCTGTGCCCTTCTAGTTGACTTTTCTACCGATCTCCGCGCAGAGCCGTTAACTTCACCCCGTGCTGAACGCCCCGTGCTATATCGTGTCGGACGCGCACCTGGGCGTGGCCAGCCCGCAGATCGAGCGCTCCTTCGTGTCCTTCCTTCGCGGGCCGGCTGGAGAGGCGAAGTCGCTCGTCATCAACGGCGACCTGTTCGATTTCTGGTTCGAGTGGAAGAGTGTGGTGCCACGCGGACATCATCGCACGCTCGCGGCGTTGGCCGATCTACGCGATGCCGGCGTCGAGGTGGCCATGGTCGCCGGCAATCACGATTGCTGGGGCGGCGACCAGCTGACCGATGACGTCGGCATCACGTACGGCTTCGGTCCGTGGAGCGGTGGGCTCGCGGGCTGGAACGCGCGCGTCGAGCATGGCGATGGTTTGCGCGCGGTCGAAGACCGTCGCTATCGCGCGCTGCGGCGCGTGCTGCGCAATCGGGCGGCGATCGTTGCGTTTCGCTGGCTGCATCCAGATTGGGGAAGCAGACTGGCGCGAGGCAGCTCCGACGCGAGCCGCGCGCACCGCGCTCGCGACGGCGGCACCGGACTTCGCGGCGTCGGACACGCGTGGCTTGCGGCGCACCGAGAGATCGAGCTGCTCGTCTACGGGCACTCGCACGTGCCGGCACTCGAGCGTACAGCGAGCGGCGGCGTGTACGCGAATGCCGGCTCGTGGCTCGATGCGCCGACATTTCTCGCGGTGACCGCGGACTCGATCGCGCTGCGCCGCTGGACCGGATCAGCCGAGGGTGAGCTTCTCGACGCGCTCGATCGCCGAACCGAGAAAGCGTCCGCCGACGCGTAAGAATTGGTCGGGAGCGTCGGACGCGACAAAGCGGTGCGCGACGCTCGCGTTCTCGCGCGCAAGCAAATCTTCGCCCGCGAGCACGCGCGCGGTCTCGGCGGCGGTCTCCTCGGCGCTATCGATCAGTCGCACGTTCCGTCCAATAATGTCCCCAAGCACGGGCTTGAGGAGTGGGTAGTGCGTGCATCCAAGCACGAGCGTATCCACGTGATCGCCAACGAGGGGAGCGAGATACTCGCGCGCGATGAGGCGCGTCGGCTCGCTGTCGAGCCAACCTTCCTCGACGAGCGGCACCAGCAGCGGACACGCTTGCGCGTCGACGTGCGCGTGGGGCGCGAGATCGTGGATCGCGCGCTGGTACGCGCCCGAGGCAATGGTTCCAGTGGTGCCGATGACGCCAATGCGCCGGCTCTTCGAAGCGCGCACGGCGGCTCGCGCACCCGGCTCGATGACACCGATGACGGGCACGGTGAGCTCCTCGCGAAGCATGGGAAGCGCGTGAGCCGTCGCGGTATTGCACGCGACGACGATCGCCTTCACACCCTCGCCGCGGAGCCACGCGGTGATCTCCCGACTGTATCGGCGAACCGTGTCGGGGCTCTTGGGTCCATAAGGCACGCGCGCGGTATCACCGAAGTAGATGATGCTCTCGTGCGGAAGTTGTCGCATGAGCTCACGTACGACCGTGAGGCCGCCAATGCCGGAATCGAAGACGCCGATCGGAGCATCTCGGCCGGGCGCATGTTCCGCCGTCACCATCGAATCCGGGCGACGACGGCGATGCCACCGCCGGGCGCGGGCCGAAAGCCGACTTGCGCCGGCACATCCCACAGATGCGCGGCGACGAAGGCGTCGGCGCCGGCGAAGAGGTGATTGAAGATGAGCAGCGTCGTCCAATCCTCGACCTGCTGCTTTCGCGAGCGGATGACGCCGTCGTCGAGATGAATCGTGTCGGCGACCGTGCTGGGAGGAACCGGCACCACGATGCTATCGCGCGCGTGGCGCTCGAGATCGGAGAGTCGGAGGCGGGTTTTGACGTTCATGAAGAGTGCCGCCGCTTCGACCGTGCCGAACAGAATCGTCGACTTCGTGCGATGCAGCCGATGCTGCGCCCATCCGGGGAGCAACAGTGAATGCAAGAATGCGGCGCGCGGTGAGAGCGGAGGCGCCAGCAGGGAGTCGGCGAGGCGCGGACGAGGAGTCGCCACACCGGCGCGCGCGCTGTCAGGACGTTGCGCGTGGAGCGAGCGAGACGCGGCGGGGACGAGCAGCGCAAGGAGCGCGGCCGCCGCGACGACGCGCGGCGGCATCGGTCGGTGAACGATCATCGAGCCATCATTGGAGCGCGAAATGTAGCGGTCGCGCGCGTTGGCGGGAGCGTGTGGGAATCGAACCCACCCAACCGGACGTGGTCAGGTCACACCAGTTTTGAAGACTGGGGAAGCCACCAGGCCCCATCCACCCCCGTGCAACGCGAGCGCGATCGCCTACTCGACTACGATGTCGGCGTCGCCTTTCGACATGACTTCGCCGATTTCGCGCGCGCCGCCGACGCGCGTAAGATAGTCCGCGACACTGGCCGCCGGCAGCGCGACGAGCAGACCGCCGGACGTCTGCGGATCGACCAAGATCGCGCGCGTGGCCTCGTCGACGTCGCGCCACGACACGCGATCGCGAAGAAACTCCGCGTTGCGCTCGGCGCCGCCGGTTCGGATCCCACGCGCCCACGCCTCGCGCGCGCCCTCGAACACTGGAATCGCCGACGGGCGAAGGCGCAGCGACACACCACTCGCTCGCGCGATGTGCGAAGCGTGTCCGAGCAATCCGAAGCCGGTGACATCGGTGGCGGCATGCGCGCCGCCGGCGAGCGCGGCGCGGCTGGCATCGCGGTTCAGTGCGCGCATGCTCTCGATCACGATATCGAGCAATCGCGGCTCCAGGTCCCCGCGCTTCGCCGCGGTAACCAGGATGCCGGTGCCGAGGGGCTTGGTGAGCACGAGACGATCGCCGACGATCGCGCCGGCGTTGCTGAGGATGCGCTTGGGGTCGACGCGCCCCGTGACGGCGAGCCCGTACTTCACTTCATCGTCGACGACGGTGTGGCCGCCCGCGATGACGGCACCGGCCTCGTGGACTTTGTCCTGACCGCCGCGAAGGATCTCGGTGAGCACGGAGAGCGGAATCACCCCCGTCGGAAAGCCGCAGATGTTGAGCGCAGTGAGCGGCTCCCCGCCCATCGCGTAGACATCGGACAAGGCATTGGCGGCGGCGATTTGACCGAAGAGGTACGGATCGTCGACGAGCGGGGCGAAGAAGTCGACCGTCTGCACGAGCGCGAGATCGTCGGACAGCTGAAAGATCCCCGCATCGTCGAAGGTCTCACGACCGACGAGAAGACGCGGGTCCGCCAAGTGCGGCAGCGGATCGAGCACGCGAGACAGGTCACCCGGACCCATCTTGGCGGCTCAACCAGCGCAGCGCGCGAACTGCGTCAAGCGGAAGATGTGTGCGCGCGTGTCTGTCATTGTCGTGGGAGCTATGCGCGGCGAGCGGCGACGCGGTGCGCGCGCCGTCACGCCACGCGTCATCCGACTTTCACGATCGCGTCGATCTCGACGAGGGCGCCGCGCGGCAGCGCGGACACTTGCACGGTGGAGCGCGCCGGACGGGCGTCGCCGATGCGCTTGCCGTACACCTCGTTGACGCGGGGAAAGTCGGCCATGTCGTGCAGGTACACCGTGGTCTTGACGACGTCAGCCCATTTGGCGCCCGCCGCGGTGAGAATCGCTTCGAGGTTGGTCATCACGCGCTCGGCCTGCGCGACGACATCGCCGCTGTCCATCTGCATCGAGACGGGATCGAGCGCGATCTGCCCCGCGGTGAAGAGAAAGCCCCCGGCGACGATGCCTTGCGAGTAGGGGCCGATGGCGGCGGGGGCAGAAGGAGTGGAGACGGTAGTGGAGCTCATCTGGTCACCAGATTGGAGGCGAGTTAACTGACAACCGAAGTATGACCTGTCAGACGTCGACGTCTGACGTTTACATCGTCGCTAGAACAACCCTACAATGCTGCCGTCGGGTTTGATCGCCATGCGCTCGGCGGCGGGCTCCTTCGGCAAACCAGGCATCGTCATGATCTCACCCGCTTGCGCCACGACGAATCCGGAGCCTGCCGCTGGATACACGCTGTTGATGGTGATCCGAAAATTCTTCGGACGGCCGAGCACCGTGGGATCGTCGGTCAGCGAGTACTGTGTTTTCGCAATGCAAATTGGGGTCTCCGCCAGGCCGATCGATTCGAGATAGTCGATCGCGCTGTCGGCCTTCGGCGCGTAGTCGGCGCCATCGCCGCCGTACACCTTTCGGACGATGGTATCGATCTTCTCGCGAATCGGGAGCTTCACGTCGTAGAGCGGCGCGAACTTCCCTTCCTTGCGATCGAGCGCGGCGAGGATCTCGTTCGCGACATCGATCCCGCCCTCACCGCCCTTCTCCCAGACCTCGTTCAACGCGACGCGCGCCCCGAGCGTCCGCGCGAAGTCGTCCACCATCTTGAGCTCGGCGTCGGAGTCGGTCGTGAAGCGGTTGATGGCGACGATCACCGGCACGCCGAACTGTCGCACGTTCTCGATGTGCGCGGCGAGGTTGGGCAGGCCGCGCTCGAGCGCCGCGGTGTCCTCGCGCGCGAGGTCCTTCTTGTTGGCGCCGCCATTCATCTTGAGCGCCCGCACGGTCGCGACGAGCACGGCGACTTCGGGATTCAGACCGCCGAAGCGGCACTTGATGTCGAAGAATTTCTCGGCGCCGAGGTCGGAGCCGAAGCCCGCTTCGGTGAGCACGATGTCGGCGAGAGCCAAGGCGGACTTGGTTGCGATCACGCTGTTGCAGCCGTGGGCAATGTTGCCGAACGGACCGGCGTGCACCAACGCCGGCCCTCCTTCCAGAGTCTGTACCAAGTTCGGGCGGAGGGCATCTTTGAGCAGCAAGTTCATCGCGCCGGCGGCTTTGAGATCGCGCGCGCGAATGGGCTCACGCTTGGCGCCGGCCGTCGCGCCGACGATGATCCGTCCGAGCCGCTCCTCCAGATCCTCGCGGCTCGACGCCAACGCGACGATCGCCATCACCTCGCTCGCCGGGATGATCACGTAGCGCTCTTCGCGCACCACGCCATTCGCCACGCCGCCAAGTCCGATCACCACATCGCGCAGCGCACGGTCGTTCATGTCGATCGTGCGCGGCCAGGTGATGCGGCGCGGGTCGATGTTGAGTGAATTGCCCTGCGTCAGATGGTTGTCGAGCATCGCCGACAAGAGCGCGTGCGCGCTCGAGATCGCGTGGAAGTCGCCGGTGAAGTGAAGATTGATGTCCTCCATCGGCACGACTTGCGCGTACCCACCACCGGCCGCGCCGCCCTTCACGCCGAACACCGGGCCCAAGCTCGGCTCGCGGATGCAGAGCACCGCGTTGCGGCCGAGTCGTCGCAGCGCCTGCGTCACGCCGACGAGCGTGGTGCTCTTCCCCTCTCCCGCCGCCGTCGGATTGATGCCCGTGACGAGCACGAGACGACCGCGCGCGGGACGCTGCGACAGCTCGAGGGGGAGCTTTGCCTTGTACTTGCCGTAGAGGTCGAGATCGTCGGCGGAGAGACCCAGATCTTCGGCGACGGCAACGATCGGGCGAAGCGTCGCGGCTTGGGCGATCGCGATGTCGGAGGGGACGTCGGACAATGGAGGCTCGCGAAGGTGGCTGGTGAACGGCGGCTGCATTCTACTGCGCGCCGTGCCACCGTCGCTAGAGCGACGCGGTCACGCTGCGGGGAGCGCGAATAGCCGCCTCGCATTCTCCGTCACGATCGTGCCAAGCACACCAGCATCGACGCCGCGGACATCGGCCAGCCGCGCCAGTGTGTGTGCCGCAAACGCCGGCTCGTTTCGCCGCGTGCTTCTGTTCGGCACGGGCGTGAGGTAGGGCGCATCGGTCTCGACCAACAATCGATCATCGGGCACCAGGCGAAGCAGGTCGAGATCCGTCCAGCTCTTGAACGTGATGATGCCGCTGAAGGAGACGTGCCATCCGGCCTCGAGCCCGATGCGCGCCAGCGAGATGCTCCCGGTGAAGGAGTGCAGCACGCCCGCGATCGACGAGCGCCCGGCCTCTTGAACCATCGCCGCGGTGTCATCCTCGGCCTCGCGCGTGTGGACGATCACCGGACGCGACAAGTCTTTCGCCAGAGCGAGCTGCGCCGAGAACGCGCGCCGCTGCGCGTCGCGGGGCGAGTGATCATAGTGGTAGTCGAGTCCGCACTCACCGACCGCCACCGCCCCGCGCGCAATGTGATCGCCAATGGCGGCGAGGTCACTCGTCGCGTCAAACATCGCCGCGTCGTGCGGATGGACGCCGGCGCTCCAGTAAACGAAACCGGGATATCGCGACGCGATCGCTTCGGCGCGCGCCGCGGCATCGATCGACTCGCCAACACAGAGGATCGCCACCGCTCCGGCGGCGCGCGCGCGCGCGACTACCTCATCGCGATCGGCGTCGAACTGCGGATCGGCGAGATGCGCGTGGCTGTCGACGAAGATCATGGCCGGATGCACGAACCGCCGCGCGAGGGCGGCGGTTCGGGACAGTGGCGCATCATCGCCTCAGACTTTGCGCGTCTTGGCAGCAACGGGCGCCGCGGGCTTCGGCTTGGTCGTCGGCTTAGCCGGAGCCACGGTCTCTTCTTTCACGCTCGAGCGCGGACCGACGCCGCCGCGATCGCCGACCGCGCGCGGCCACTTCGTCTCGATCCAGAGCAGCACCGGCGCCGCGATGTAGATCGAGCTCAACGTGCCGGTGAATACGCCGAAGAGCATGACCCAGGCGAAGGGACGAATCACCTCGCCGCCGAGGAGCAGCAGGCCGACCAGCGTCGCCGCGACGGTCAAATGCGTGAGCACCGAGCGCGGGAGCGTTTCGTTCACGCTGCGGTTGAGCGTGTCGTAGAGCGATTCCTTCCGCCGCTTGCGCAAGTTCTCACGCACGCGGTCGAAGATGATGATCGTGTCGTTGAGCGAGTAGCCGATCATCGTCAGAATGGCGCCGACGACGACGAGTGAGATCTCGAGGTTCATGAACTTGATGAACGCGAGCGTCGTCAGAAAATCGTGCGCGGTGGCGGCCACCGCGGCGACGCCGAAGCGCCACTCGAAACGCACCGCGAGGTAGATCAACACGACAACGAAGGACAGGAGCATCGCCTGGAACGCCTTGCTGCGCAGCTCCCCGCCGACCTTTGGGCCGACCGCTTCCGAGCGCTGCACCTTGTATGAGCCGGCGCCGAACTTCCGCGTGAGCGCCTGCGTGATCACGCTGTCGACGGACGTCGCCGCGCCGCGCGACTGCGCCGCAACCTCGGCTTTGCTCTGGGCGCGGATCACGTACTCGCTGGCGCTGCCGAACTGCTGCACTTCGGCATCCTTGATTCCGGCCTGATCGAGCGTCGAGCGAATGTCGGCTGCGGCCGGCGGCTGGTTGAACGCGATCTGCATCATCGTGCCGCCGGTGAACTCGACGCTGTACCGATAGTTCGAGATCGCCACGAGCGCCGCGCCGACGAGGATGATCAGCGCCGAGATGCCGTAGGAGTACCGTCGCAGCCGGATGAAATCGTAGTTGGTGCCATGAAGGATGCGCAGCATCAGATGCTCAGCGTCTGGGCGCCGCGGGTGCGGTTGAGCCACAGGAGGAAGAAGGTGCGGACGACGAAGATGGAGCTGACCATCGACGCCAGAATACCGGCGATGAGGGTGACCGCGAAGCCGCGCACCGGACCGGTTCCGACCCAGTAGAGGACGATGGCAGTCAGCATGGTCGTGACGTTGGAATCGATGATCGCGCTCATCGCGTGTTGGAAGCCTTCGTCGATCGCGGCGCGAACGGTCTTGCCATGATCGAGCTCTTCACGAATGCGCTCGAAGATCAGCACGTTGGCATCGACCGCGATACCGATCGAGAGCACGAATCCGGCGAGCCCGGGCAGCGTCAGCACGGCATCGAAGCCCGCCAGTGCCGCGAGCGTGAACAGGACGTAGAGCGTCAGCGCCGAGACGGCGAGCAAACCGGAGAAGCGGTAGTACACGAGCATGATGCCGACGACGAGCAGCACGCCGAGCACGCCCGCGCGAAGTCCCGCGCGAATGGAATCCTCGCCGAGGCTCGGCCCGATACGGCGCACCTCGACGGTGTGCAGCTTCACGGGCAGCGCGCCGGAGCGCAGGACGAGCGCGAGGTCCTGCGCCTCCTGCAGCGGCTTGCCCGACATCGTGATCTGGCCATGCGTCGAGATCGCGCCCTGAATGATGGGCGGGCGACCCTGCACGCGATCGTCGAGGACGATCGCCATGTAATCCTTGATGTGCTTCGCCGTCTCGCGCTGGAACTTGCGGCCGCCCTCGTTGCTCAGCGTGAACTGAACGATGTTCCCTTCCATGGGATCGGTGTTCGGCTTGGCATCGATCAACGACTGGCCATCGATGATCGCGCGCGTGTCGACGACGTAGAACGCGCGCGGTGCATTTGGCGGCGCGGTGGGCTCATCGACGCCCCAGTGAATCGACTTGCCGGGCGGCAGCGCGGCCTGCACTTCGGGCATCGCGAGGTACGCTTCCATCGCCGGGATATCGGTACGCGCGACGTAATATTCGCCCGCCATCCCGCCGGGCTGGATCAGCTTGGAGAACGGACCATTGTTGGTCTGCCCAAGCACATTCGTCGAGTCGGCCTTCTTCGCGGAGTCGGTCGCTGCCTTCCCCGTGTCGGCCTTGGCGAGAAGATTCCCAAGGGCGTTCGCGGCAGTGTCCTTGCCGAGCGGCACGCCGGGCGTGGCAACGCCGGTCTGCGCAATCGTGGCCCCGCCCTTCTGACGGACGATGCCATCGAGCCTCGTGAGCACCTTGTCGAGCGCGTTGGTCTTGTCGGTGATCTGGAACTGCAGGAAGGCCTGCTGATCGACCAACTGCTGCGCGCGCCTGGGGTCATCGATGCCGGGCAGCTCGACGATGATGCGCTCGGTGCCCACCGTCTGTACCACCGGCTCGGACACGCCGAACTGGTCGATGCGATTGCGCACCACCTTGACCGCGCGCTGAATGGCGTCGGCCTTGTTCGCCACCGTCCCCTTGCTCTCGTCGATCTCGAGCGCGAGGTGCATCCCGCCCTGAAGGTCGAGTCCCTTCTTGAGGGGAATGCGGGTGACCTCCTGCTTCACCATCTGACCGCTGACGCGGTCGCGCACCGCGATCGTGACCTTGCGCGGATACAGCGCGAAGATCGACGCCAGGATGAGCACGGCGATCGTGAGTAAACGATATCGGATGTTGGACATACGACGGTGGGGAGGTGAGTTTTTTCGGGAGTCTAGAAGGTTAGTCCGCTACGCTTTCGCAGTCAACGCGCGACGTGCCGCGTCCTCGTCACGCGCCAGCTGCGCGACGAGCGCGGCGGGCCCATCAAACTTCCGCGTGTCGCGCAGCCGGGCGACGAAGTCGATGCGGACATACGAGTCATAGAGATCCGGCGAGGCGTCGAAGAGATAGACCTCGAGCGAAAGGCTCGTGTCTCCGAAGGT
>JALZAE010000332.1 GCA_030948535.1 Gemmatimonadota bacterium
CTCAAGCAGGGACTCACCGTCATCGCGTCCCGCTCGGAATCGTTGAGCCGGTTCATGTCCGCGTACGCGCTACTCGCGCGCCTGCCGCGCCCACGTCGCGCGGAGATGAGTGTCGGCGAGTGGATCGCGCGCGTCATCCGTCTCGAGACGCGACTCAAGATCGGCATCGACGAGGGACCGTCCGTCACCATCGCCGCCGACGCCGATCAGCTCGAGCAACTCCTGATCAATCTCATCCGCAACGCCGTCGACGCCACGCTGGAGACCGGAGGCGGCGTGCAGGTCGGGTGGGAGCGCCGCGGCGGATGGCTCGAGGTGTGGGTGGACGACGAAGGCCCCGGCATCGCCGAAACGAGCAACCTGTTCGTCCCCTTCTTCACGACGAAGCCGGAAGGATCCGGCATTGGTCTCGCGCTCAGCCGCCAAATCGCCGAGGCACACGAAGGCACGCTCTCACTATCGAACCACGAGGAAGGTCCCGGCGCCCGTGCCCTGCTCCGCCTCCCGATCGACGAAGAATCCAAAGGAAATGGCGCCGGCCAGTGACAGGGTAGTTAGCCGGTTGTGAGTAGGCGCAGCCACTGACATCTGACGTCTGCTCCACTCGCCGTCGTAGCGTGGATTTATGAAACCGTCCACGCTCCATCTCCTCGTCTTTGCGGCCCCGCTGGCCACCACACCACGCTCGACGCGCGCACAAAACCAGCACTCACTACAAGGCCTCCTCCACACGATCGACGGCGCGCCGGTCGCAGCCGCGAACGTCTTTCTACTGGAGACACTCGAAGGCACACTCAGCGACTCGTTAGGCGGGTTCGTCATCCGCACGACGCAACCAGGCGCGGTGACCCTCGTTGCGCGGCGCATCGCATCAAGAAAATTCGCCGCACGATCGCGCCCGCGGGCCGCGCGTCGATCGCGATCACGGGACGGGTCGAAGCTGGTTGCAAGTCGCGCCCGGTCCAAGGCGCTGAGGCATCTGGCGATCTAGGTCGAACCCGATAGTGATAACGGATTCTTAACGGCCCGGTGACGCGATCCCTGCCCACCGGGTTTCTTGATGCGTTGGAGGCCCGAAATCGGTAGTTCGCTTCGTCATTTGATCTATGAACTGTCAATCCCTTGCAAATTTCTTGAGATCGCCTCACACTTCAAGGCGCTGGAAGATCCGCCGCGCCCCTGCTGGGCTCGGCGGTACCGTTTGCTTGTTTTACTTCAACTTTCAACCTTCTGCTCCGGACCGTAGCATCCGGAAGCGCTAGTGGCCGGAGGAGCCACGCTCAGGTACGCGCTGCACGATCCCGCAGTTTCGGCGGATTGCCACGGCGCACGAGCCGAGGCGAACGCTCTTTTCCCTCCGAGGAGGAAGGCCGCACATGCGATCGACACGTTTGACCCGATGGACCGGCGGAATGGTTGCCTGTCTCATCACCTTAGTGCTGGGCTCTGCCCGCTTGAATGCGCAGCAGACAACGATCACTGGTCGCGTCACCGACGCACAAAACCAGACCCCTCTCGCCGCCGTGCAAGTGCAGATTGTCGGCACAACGCTCGGCGCACAGACCAACGCGGAGGGCCGCTACACGATTCGCGGCTCGGCGTCCGGAAACATCCAGGTCCGCGCCATCCGCATTGGCTACGCCGAACAGAAAAAGGGCGTCTCCATCACGCCTGGCTCCACGACGCAGCTCGATTTCGCCATGAGCTCCGCTCCGGTCGAGCTCAACCCAGTGGTCGCGACGGCTACCGGCGAGCAGCGCCGGCTCGAGGTCGGCAACGCCGTTGCGCAGATCAGCGCCGCGCAGGTGATGGAAACGCAGCCCGTCACGAGCATCTCGGATCTGCTGCAGGCGCGCGCGCCGGGCGTCCAGGTGCTGCAGTCGGGCGTCACCGGCGCCGGCTCGCGCGTCCGCATCCGTGGCACGAACTCGCTGTCGCTGTCTAACGACCCCATCTACATCGTCGATGGCATCCGTATCGAGTCGGGCTCTAGCTCGACGGCGATCGGCGTCGGCGGCACGACGCCGTCGCGCGTGAACGATCTGACGCCTGACGAGATCGAGAACATCGAAGTCCTCAAGGGTCCTTCGGCGGCGACGCTCTACGGCACGGACGCCGCCAACGGCGTCATCATCATCACCACCAAGCGCGGCCAGGCCGGCAACGCAAAGTGGACGGTGATTGGCGAAGGCGGTCTCGTGAAGCAGAACCGCACGCTTCCGACGAACTATCTCAGCTGGGGCCACTTGGTGTCCACGGGCGCGTCGAACCAATGCTTCGTCTCCGGCATCACGTCGGGCCAGTGCATTCAGGACAGCCTCACGAACTACTCGCCGCTCAAGGATCCGAACCGCACGATCTTCGGCACGGGCAACCGCAAGCTGTTCGGCTTGCAGCTGCAGGGCGGATCGGAGACGGTGCGCTACTTCGCGTCGG
>JALZAE010000334.1 GCA_030948535.1 Gemmatimonadota bacterium
GACTGCTTCGGCGCATGGTGGTCGGCAGCGTCACCTCCGAGCTGATTCGGAGATCCACGCGGCCCGTGCTCGTCGTGCCGGCATCGCGCGATTAGCGCGGGGGGTGCCACTCGAAAACCAAAACAGCCGCCTCAGTTGGGCGGCCGCTTCTGCCGGTAGTGGCGTCGCGAGCTAGGTCGGCGGCGCCAGTGTGAGCAGGTCGACTCGCAGAGCGAAGCGCACATACTCGGAGCGATGCGAGAAGCCGAGCTTTTCGCCGATGCGCTTCTTGTACGTCTCGACCGTCTTCTTGCTGATGCTGAGCTGCAATCCGACTTCCGGCGCGCTGTAGCCCTCGGCGATCAGCCGGAACACCGTGCGCTCGCGCTGCGTCAGCCGAGCAAAGTCGAGCTGCGATGCTGACGCGTCATGATCCGCGGCCCGGTGGCCGTCGTGGGTGTGCCTGGTCAACGCCATCACGGCGCTGCGCTGGAGGACGATCTGGTCGCTCACCACGGCGCGAATCGCGGAGAGCAGCTCCTCCTGCGTCGCGCGCTCCGAGACGAAGCCCACAGCGCCGGCGTCGAGCGCACGCAGCAGCCACCCCTCGTCCGGGCACGAGCTGATGACGAGGATGCGACAGCTCGGCGCGACGGTGGCCAGCCTCCGAATCGTGGCGATGCCATCGGCGCCGCCCAGGCCCGCGAACTCGGTGATGATGATGTGCGGGGCAAGACGCGCGGCGAGCGAGGCGGTGTGCGATGGGGCGGACGCCTCGGCGACGACGGTGATATCGGGCGCCATGGCGAGCAATGCGCGAACGTGCGACAGCGCCGCGGGATCGAGGTCCGCGATGATGACGCGAATGAGTCCGATGTGAACGGCGGAGCGAAGTGGGGCGAACGATTCAGCCGGCGATGCGACGGCGGCCCGGTTGGCGAGGGCGGACATGCTGCTCCGTGCGGAACGCGGCGTCGCCGGAAGCGCCAACAGCTGCTATGGGTGGGATGCATCCGGTGTGGTAATGCATCCCAAACTGCGATCCACCAAGCGTAAGCCGGTCGAACAGCTATGTCAACCACACGACATAGGGCTGGCGGGGGCCATTTGCCGTAGGACTTTCCCCGACAGCGATACGCCGGCCCTACCAGTGATCATTGAAAAGGGCGAATCCCTTCACGAACGACTCATTCAGGAGCGATCGATGTCCCGCTTCCACATTGGCCGCGAGATTCCGTCGGTCGCAGCGTTCTTTGGCATCATCGCCTTGGGCTGCGGTCCAACGTCGGATTCCGCCCCGCGGGTGCCTTTGGGCGCCAGTAGCCGCGGCGAGGTGGCCGCAACTCCGGCCGCTACGACACCCAGTGGTCCCGCGCTTTCGCCCCCTGCACGAATGGCGCTCGATAGC
Source organism: Gemmatimonadota bacterium (assembly GCA_030948535.1). Taxonomy (GTDB): domain Bacteria; phylum Gemmatimonadota; class Gemmatimonadetes; order Gemmatimonadales; family Gemmatimonadaceae; genus JALZAE01. The sequence goes on from JALZAE010000334.1 coordinate 1,388, forward strand.
GGCAACGCTCAATTCCGGACGCGGCGCTACGACGACGCCCTCGCCAGCTACCGGCTCGCCGTGAAGGAAGCGCCGGGCCACACCGCGCCGGAGTACGGCATTTACATGGTGGCGAAGCAGCAGGGCAACGCAGCGCTCGCCGACAGTGCACTTCGCGTGATCAATGCCCATACCGGTGGATCGTCGTCGTGGACCGACAGCGCGATGACGCGCGCACACAGCGCGCCCGCGCTGCCCAAGTCCCATCCAGAGATCTGAGGCGACGATGAGCGGCGCACCGCCCAAATCGACGATCGACTGTCCGGCGTGCGGAGCGCCCGGTAGCGGACGATTCTGCGCGGAGTGCGGCGCGGCGCTGCGAAACGCGATGTGCGGCGCATGCGCTACCTCTCTCGTCGCGGGCGCGAGTTATTGTCACCGTTGCGGTCAGGGGGTGCGCGCCGCCGGTCGTACGCAGTCGGAAGCTGGCGTTTCCGCCGGTGCGGCCGATCGGCGCTCGCACAAACTCTCGTGGGCGGTCGGCGCGATCGCGTTCATTGCGCTCGCCGCGTTCGTGGTGACGCAGCGCTCGGTCGAATCCGGCGCCGCCGATGGACAAGCGGCCGCCTCGTCGGCGGCACCGCTCTCGGCGGATGCAGGGCGTCCGCCGGACATCTCGAGCTTGACGCCGCGCGAGCGCGCGGAGCGTTTGTACGATCGTGCGATGATGGCGAAGGAGGCGGGCAAGCCCGACAGCGCCACCTTCTTCGCGACGATGGCGACGATGGCCTATGGACAGCTCGACGAGTTGAACCTCGACGACCGATACGACCTCGGTCGGGTCGCGCTGCTGGCCGGATCACTTCCGTTGGCGAGCGCCGAAGCGGACACCATTCTCGCCAAGCACCCGACGCATCTGCTCGGCCTCATGCTCGCTGAAGATGCGGCGCGCGCGCTCGGCGATGAGCGCAAGGCACAGGCAGCGCACGCAACGCTCGTCGCGAGCGGCGCGAAAGAGCAGCTGACGGCGTTGCCGGAGTATCGTCAGCACGCGACAGAGATCGCGGCCGCGCTCAAGAGCGCGGGCGTCGCC
>JALZAE010000343.1 GCA_030948535.1 Gemmatimonadota bacterium
AGCGCGGATGGCCTGCGTCGACAGGACGGTAGAGACTGTCATCCTTCGATCACCGCGCCGGCCCACTGCTCGACGATCTTCACCGCTTCCACGTGATCGGCCTCTTCGCCGAGCGCGGCGCGTGCGACGCGAAAGAGCTCGGCGGTGATCTGAAAGAGTGGCGACGGCACACCGGCTTCGCGGGCGACTTCGGCGGCGATGCCGATGTCCTTGTCCAACAGGGCGAGCCGGAACGTTCGCGGAAAGGCGCGCGTGAGCACGCGCTCAGGGATGAGATTCTGCGAGCTGTTGCTCCGCCCGCTCGAGGCATTGATCACATCGAGCGCGAGCGTGGGCGACACGCCGGATTTCACGAGCGTCACGAGCCCCTCGGCGGCGGACCAGATGTGGATGGCAAGCAGCGCATTGTTCACGGCCTTGAGCGCGTCACCCGCGCCGACAGCGCCGCAATGAACGATCTTCTCGCCGAAGATGTCGAGCACCGGATAGACGCGGTCGAATACCGCCCGATCGCCGCCGCACATGACCGTGAGCTGTGCAGCCTCGGCGCCCTTCACGCCCCCGCTGACGGGGGCGTCCATGAAATCGACGCCACGATTCGCGAGCATCGCGGCAATGCGCCGGGAGGATGCCGGATCACCCGACGTGCAGTCGACGAGCGTCGCTCCGCGATCGAGTCCGGCAAGCAGTCCGTCGTCGCCCGCGAGAATCGACTCGACGTCGCTCGATTTTGGCAAGCAGGTGATGACGACGCTCGCCCCGCGCGCGGCATCCGCGGGGGATGCAGCGGCGCGCGCCTTGTGCTCGCGCGCGAACGCGTCCGCCTTCTCACGCGTGCGATTCCAGACGGCGAGGTCACCCGCGCCGGCGAGATGATGCGCCATCGGCGTTCCGATGGCGCCAAGCCCGAGAAAGGCGACTTTTTGCATCGGGGGAATGTAAGGCGTCGGGCGTCGGGCGTCAGGCGTCGGGCGTCAGGCGTTGGACATCGGGCGTCGGACGTTGGGCACCGCTAACTTTGCGCGATGATGATCACGAAGCTGACCATCGGTGGGATGACATCGATCCACGCGGTCCGCGCGATTTTCACGGCGCTCACCGCCGTTGAGGGGATCACGCGCGCCGACGTCACACTCGCCGGCACGACGATCGAGCACGATGGCCGGGCCACTCCGAGCATTTTGCGTGAAGCGATTGCTCTCGCCGGCTACGAAGTCGTCGACACGACCGAGGTGAAGCGATCTCTTCCCCTGCTGTGACGATCCTCAGCACCCGGCATTATTGTTCAGCGCCCTAACACCTAACACCTAGCACCTAGCACCTATCACCTAACACCTAGCACCTAGCACCTAGCGACCTCTCCCGCCGCACCCAGGACGGCACCATGACGCCACCGCAGCGCAGATCCGAGCGCGACCTGGCCACGCTGCTCGCGCCGGACATCATCGAGACGCTCGACGAATCGCCGGCCGACATCGCGAAAGAGACGGAGGAGCTGCACCCGGCGGACCTCGCCGACGTCGCCGAGCTGCTGCCGCGTGGACGGGTTGCCGAATTCCTTCGCGCGCTCCCCGCGGACCGCGCGGCGGACGTGATGGAGTACCTCGACGAGGATCTCCGCACCGAAGTCCTCGAGGCGATGAGCTCGACGCAGGCCGCGGGCCTGCTGACGGCCATGACGCCGGACGATCGCGCCGACGCGCTCGAAGAGCTCGAGGAGGAGCGCGCGGACGAGATCCTCGCCAAGATCCCGACCGAGCAGCGCGGCGAGACGGAGCGGCTGCTCGCCTTCGAGCCGGACTCGGCCGGCGGACTGATGACGACGGAGTTCGTGTCGGTGCCGGCGTCGATGACCGTAGATGAGGCGATCGATGCGGTGCGTACCGTCGCGCGTGCGGGCCGGCGTGAATCGATGTACACCGTCTACGTCACCGATGAGCAAGGACGGATGAACGGCGTGCTCTCGCTGCGCGAGCTGCTCGCCGCGCCGACGGGCACCCGCGTCGCCGATCTGGCCTGGAGCGAGGTCGTCTCCGTTCCGCCAACGGCGGACCGGGAGCAGGTGGCCGATCTGACGCGAAAGTACGATCTCGTCGCCGTCCCGGTCGTCGACGAGCGGGGGGCCCTGCTGGGCGTCGTCACCGTCGATGACATCATCGACGCCATCGTCGATGAGCAGACGGAAGACGTGCAGAAGCTCGGCGCCGTCGAGCCGCTGGAAGAGCCGTATTTTACCGCCAGCTTCTGGTCGATCCTACGGAAGCGCGGCGGGTGGCTGGTCCTGCTGTTCGTCGAGGAGATGCTCACGGGCTCCGCGCTGCGGCACTATCAGGCGACGATCGAGGCGGTGACGGCGCTGACGTTCTTCATTCCGCTCATCATCAGCTCGGGCGGGAACTCCGGCTCGCAATCGGCGTCGCTGATCACGCGCGCGCTCGCTGTCGGCGATGTCCGCATGCGCGATGCGCTTCGCGTGTTCTGGCGCGAGTCGGGCCAGGGAATCTTTCTCGGCCTCTTCCTCGGCATCGTCGGTTTCGCGCGCGCGCTGATGTGGGGCAACGGCACGCCGATCGCGGCGGTGATCGGACTCACGCTGGTGTTCGTGATCCTCAGCGGCACCGTCGTCGGCGCGATGCTGCCGCTCGTCTTCACGAAGCTCGGCTTCGATCCGGCGATCGCGTCGTCTCCCTTCGTCGCGTCTCTGGTCGATGTCGTCGGGATCGTGATCTACTTCAACATCGCGATCGCCGTGCTGCACGTCGTGTGAGCAGTTAGCACACGTGGACTGGCATCGACTGGCATGGCCAACGAAGGGGTGTGCGGATCAAGACCGAAAGGACAGACCATGCCCGATCTGCTCCGTGCGTCGGTCGCAAGCTGATGCGCAATCACCAGAAGAATTGCGCCACCGATGCGCCGCAATCCGGAGGCGCCGACCGCGCCGCGGAGACGTTCGACGAGCTGATGTACAGGAGTGCCCGGTAGCCGCGGATACCCTTGTGGCGATGACGCCGGGCTCTCATTTCTATCCAACGGCGAGAGGCGGCGGCGGATTTCCGCAGATGCTGCGCGGATAGAACGTCGCCGGCCACATGATCCTCCACCGCGAACATTGCTCGCTGTCGTTGTTGTAGAACACAATTCAGCAAGCTGTATCTGCGTAGATCCGCGTAGATCCGCGGCTGAAATTGGTTTGCTGTTTGCTTCGTGAGAGAGGGCACCGTGTCGGCTCGCCTATCGTTCGCATGCTTCTTTGGATTATCCGCGGCCGTCGCCTGCTCCCGCGAGCAGTCTCCAAGCGACTCCACTCGCGCCTCGGCGCCGTCCGCCGCCGCGACATCCGCGGCTCCGATCAGCGGGGCTCGTATAGCCGCGCCCGCTCCGGATGCAGACTCCGGGCAGTGGACGATGCCGGCCAAGGATTATTCGGCTTCGCGCTTTAGCGCCCTCTCGCAGATCACACCGCAGAATGTTCGCGATCTCAAGGTGTCGTGGTCGTTCTCCACCGGCGTGCTCCGCGGCCACGAGGGCGCGCCGCTCGTCGTCGACAACACGATGTATGTCGTGACGCCCTTTCCGAACGTCGCCTACGCGTTCGATCTCACGCAGCCGGGGACGCCGCTCAAGTGGAAATTCCGGCCGAACACGGCGCAGGCAGCGGTTGGCATCGCGTGCTGCGATGTCGTCAATCGCGGCGCGGCGTACGCGAATGGGATTGTCGTCTACAATCGGCTCGATGGGCACACCGTCGCGGTACGCGCGGCGGATGGCACGCAGCTCTGGGACACGAAGCTCGGCGACATCAATCGCGGCGAGACGATGACCATGGCGCCGATGATCGCCAAGGGGAAAGTGTTCGTCGGCAATTCCGGCGGGGAGATGGGCGTGCGCGGATGGCTCGTCGCGCTCGATCTCCAGACGGGGAAAGAGCTGTGGCGCGCGTTCAGCACGGGACCTGATGCCGACGTTCGCATCGGCTCCCGCTACAAGTCTTTTTATCCGACCGACCGCGGCGCGAACCTCGGCGCGACGAGCTGGCCGGGCACTTCGTGGAAGACCGGCGGCGGCGCGGTATGGGGTTGGCTCTCCTATGATCCGGAGCTCAATCTCATCTATCACGGAACGTCGAACCCCGGTCCCTGGAATCCCGACGCCCGCCCGGGCGACAACAAGTGGACGTGCGCGATTCTCGCGCGCGATGCCGACACCGGCGAAGTCGTGTGGGCGTATCAGATCACACCGCACGACATGTGGGACTACGATGGCGTGAACGAGAACATCCTCGCCGACCTGCCGATCAACGGCGCGCAGCGGAAGGTGCTCGTGCACTTCGATCGCAACGGCTACCAGTACACGATCGATAGGGCCACGGGCGAAGTGCTATTGGCCAAGCCGTACGTCCCGATGAATTGGTCGACCGGCTTCGATCTCAAGACCGGCCGCGCGCAGATCGTCCCAGCGAAGATGACGGCGCTAGGGAAGAAGGTCGAAGACATCTGCCCGAGTCTCGAGGGGGGAAAGAACGAACAGCCCGCCGCCTTCTCGCCCAAGACGGGGTTGTTCTATGTGCCGACGAACAATCTCTGCATGGACTTCGAGGTGCGATCGGTCTCCTACATCGCCGGCACGCCGTACATCGGTGCGAACGCACCGGAGAAGGCCGGGCCCGGTGGCTACCGCGGCGAGCTCATGGCGTGGGATGCGACGACCGGTACCAAGCGCTGGGGGATCAAGGAGCAATTTCCCGTGTGGAGCGGCGTGCTCGCCACCGCGGGCAATCTCGCCTTTTACGGCACGCTCGACGGATGGTTCAAGGCGGTGAACGCGACGACCGGCGCCGAGCTCTGGAAGCTCAAGCTCGGCTCGGGCATCATCGGCAATCCGATCACCTACCTTGGCCCCGACAAGAAGCAGTACGTCGCCGTGTACTCGGGCATCGGCGGCGACATGGGACTGCTCATCGCCGGCGACGTCGCCGCGAACATGCCATACGACGTGCGCGAGCGCGGCACCACGCTGCCCGATCTCGCGAAGTACACGAGCTGGGGCGGCGCGGTCTACGTGTTCGCTCTCCCCTGACGGATCAATACTGGAGGTTCGGCTGCCACGTCTCGCCGCGCCCGTCCGGCGTTTGGTCGAGCACGTTCCATAGCGGCCAGATCATGTCGACGTGGCGGAAATCCTGACCGGGCTCGGGCGGCGTGTACAGCAGCTCCGTTCCGCTCGTGTGATGGATGCGTCCGTCGCGCCGGGTGAAGACGTTGAGCATCGGTAGCTGGTTGCCCTTCTCGTCTTCGCCATGGTAGTCGCGATTATACGTGTTCGACGCCGACGACAGCAGTCGCAGATACCGCCAGCCGCGCGCGCGTGCGTGCGCCTGAATGCGGTCGATCGGTGATTTGGCGATGACGGCCAGATTCACGCGCTGCCCGATGTGCGGCGCCTGGCCGTCGAGTCCATCGAGAATGGATGTGCACGAGGGGCACGCCGCTTTCATCTCCGGCCCGTACATGAAGCTGTAGAGCACGAGCGTGTCCTTGCCGTTCTCGAACAGCTCGGAGAGCCGCGTGCGATTCCCCGCCTCATCGAACTCATAGTCCTGCGGCACGACGCCCCCGAGGGGCAGCGACCGCCGCTTGGCGGCGACGGCCTCGGTGTTTCGTCGCAGCTCGACTTCCGCTGCCAGCAACTCGTCTCTCGCCTTGCGGTAGTCGCTACTCTCTCCGGGGAACCGCACGCTGCTCGTCATCGCGCCCATGGTCGTTCTCCTTGCCGTGAACATTCAACCGAATGGTTGATTATGTTCAGCGTGGGCGCGGCCCGCAAGACCGCTACTGATATTGGATGTACGACGGCCGCGGCCGCAGTCGCAGCACCTCATCGGGGGTGATCAACGTGCCGCCCTTCTTCGTGTCGTTGTGGAAGAAGAGCTTGAACCCCGTGTACTGCACCGGGTGCGCAACCTCGTAGTCGCGGTAGGAATCGAACTTGAGCCACGGGGGACCCCAGCCATCCATGTCCATCACGACCTGCACCGCCGGGTCGGGGCGAATCTCCTCGGCGTCGGGCACCATCTTCTTGGTGAACCGATGCACGACGAGAATCTTGGGCGGGAGCTTCTTGTCGGCGACGAGCTTGGCCAGCGCGCCGATGGCGAAGTTGACGTCGGCGGCACGCATGGTGCCGATCTTCTTTCCCGGCGAGAGACCTTCGCGGTCGTAGTGCATCGAGAACTCGGGATCGAGCCCCAGATGCACCGTTGGTCGCTGCAGAAATCGCATCAGGTGCGGCAGCTCGGCTTGTACGGTGCTCTTCCCCACCTGCACGTCGAGGAAGAGCAGCGCGTTCTTCCTCTGCGCCCAGCCATAGACTTTCTCGATCAGCGCCGAGTCCATGCGGAGGCGGTACATCCCATCGCGGCCGCGATCGCCCTGCGCGACAACGGCGATGAGGTGCAGCGCCGGCTTCACCGGCGTCTGTGGATCCGCCGCGCGCCACTTCGCGACCTCGCGGTCGAGCCGAGTCAGCATCTCATCGACCGGATACTCGCCGAGCGCGCCCATCTTCGGAGAAAGTGGATTTCCGTAGAACGCGACGATGCGCTGCGCCGGGAGCACCGCGCCCGCAAGCGGCGGCGGCGCCTTCACCGGCCAGCGCTGGTCCTTCGTCCCCGCGCGAATCGCGGCGCGGAAGGACGTGCTGTCGTGCTTCGAGCGCCCGGGCGCCATCTCAAAGTGCGTCGTGTCTTTTGATGGGGATTGCGAGGATGCTGAAGCTGCGATGGTGATGAGAGCGATCGACGTAGACAGGATAGATGTGCCAAACGACATCGGTTTGAGATTGCTCGGTAGATGTTGGCGTGCAAAAGCGCATCAAGATTCGAAATGCTAGCTCCCAAGAACTCACCAAAGATGGCGAAGGGTGGGCTCTGAAAAAACCGTAGTTCCAGCCTGTGCAATTTGTGAAGCGGTGGTTTAGCCGTTGCCAAGCAATCTGCCCACGGTGAAATCGTGATGCGCTCTTACCAAGCAAAGGCGGCGCCGCTATGACTGGACATGCGCGCACTCGCCGCCGCCTTGCTCCTTCTCTTCGCCGCCCGGCAATCGCAGCCACGCGCGCTTCGCGTCTGCGCCGATCCCAACAATCTGCCCTTTTCGGACTCCGCCGGCTCCGGCTTCGAGAACAAGATCGCCGAGCTCGTCGCGCGGGACTTGCACGCGAGCCTCGCCTACACCTGGTGGCCGCAGCGTCGCGGGTTCGTGAAGCGCACGCTCGGCGCGAACGATTGCGACGTCGTCATTGGTGTGCCCGTCGGCTACGACCTCGTGATGACGACGCGTCCCTACTACCGCTCGGGGTACGTCTTTCTGTCGCGCCGCGACCGGGGCTACGCGCTGCAGTCGCTCGATGATCCGCTGCTCCGGGGTCTCAAAGTCGGCGTGTCGCTGATCGGCAGCCACTATCAGAACACGCCGCCCGGTGATGCGCTCGCCGAGCGTGGCATCGTGGCGAACGTCGTCGGGATTCCGGTCTACGGAGACTACGAACGGCAGGGCGCGCGTCCCGAGATCATCGGAGCCGTGGCGCGCGGTGAGGTCGACGTCGCGATCGTCTGGGGTCCGACGGCAGGCTATTGGGCCAAGCGAGATCGCGTTCCGCTCGCCATCGCGCCGATCATTTCCTCCGGCAGAGACTCGGCGCGCGTGCCGATGCGCTTCGACATGGCGATGGGCGTTCGCAAGAAGGACGATGCGTTGCGCGCGACGCTCGACAGCATCATCGTCCATCGGCAGCACGAGATCGGCGCGATCCTTGAATCGTATGCGGTACCGCGCGTCCCCTGAGGGAGTAGACCGATGCCTCCGAGTCGTCTCGCCGCTTTGCTCGCCTTCCTTTCGCTCCCACTCGTCGCGGCGCAATCGGGGAGTGAAAAGCAGAGGCCAGCACCACAGATGGTGCGCCATCCCGATCACGTCCAGCCGTTCGCGACGCCGCAGACGGTTGGCGCGGTTCTGGCTAACCCTCTGGAGGGGGACGCAAATGCCGTGAAGGCGGGTGGAGTGCTCTTCGTCTCGTACAACTGTATGGACTGCCATGGCGCGGACGGCGCGGGCGCGATGGGCCCAAGCCTCGCCGACGGGCGCTGGCACTTCGGTGGAACGCCCGGAGAGATCTTTGAGTCGATCTACGAGGGGCGGCCGGACGGTATGCCGGCGTGGGGCGGCAAAATATCCGATACTGACATTTGGCGGCTCGTCACCTATCTTCGCAGCTTAGAAATTGGCAAGAATCCTTCGACCGAGAATTTCACGGGTAAGGAAGTCGAGCGGACAGGCCACTAGATCCGATTCGATATCCTCTCTCGTACCACATATATGCGACTCGACGATACCGCTCGCGATTTCAAGGTGATTCGTACGACGGCCCCCACGCCGCCGGTTGGAGCGCGCAAGCTGCTCGCCGATCGCGCGATACGGACGAGGGTGCTCGAGCGCGACGTGACGCCGGCGGCAGTTCCCGTCTTCGCCGACTCGCGTCCCTGGAGCGACGATTATCTGCGGGCGCTCGAGGATCCGCGCATCGAGTGGAAAGAGAGCATCGCCGCGGGCGAGTATCGCGTCAGCAAATACCGCGTGAGCGGTACGCACGTCGCCCCGCTGCTCGGCGTCGCGCCAACGGGAAAACAGGTACAGTTCGACATGTACTCCGCGCGCGCCACGAATCCCGATGGCTCGGTCGATCTGTGGAGCACGTTCGACAGCGCCGGTCTCATGCGCCAACTGACCCGGACGCAGAGCGACTGAGCCCCGCGCAGTCGCTACGAAAAAGCTCCCCGCGATTCGCGAGGAGCTTTCTTTTTTTCGGGTGCAAGTGAGCGCGACTAGTCGCCGACGCCCGCGGCCTCACGCTTGACCGAGCGCTGCGGAGCCGACGAGCGCTTGGTGGTCGTGGTGAAGGTCGGCGTGGCAGTCTCGTCGACGATTCCCTCCTCGAGCCACGGAAACTCGTTCTTCAGCACGCGCTGCGAGATGCGATAGAGCGCGGCGTCGTTCGGGCCAAAGAGCATCCGGAAGCTGTCGGCGATGCGGAGCCGCGCCTCGCGGCAAAACAGGTCCGCCAGATCGACGGAGTTCGTGTCGCCGCGCTTCACTAACATCTGCGCACGCACGCACGCGGCCGACATCGCGAACAGCTCGGCGCCGATGTCGACGGCCCGGAAGAGCACCATCTGCCGCCGCTCGAGCTTGGGCCCGAGCTTGATCATCGCGTGGAAGATCGCGCGGCCGAGTTTGCCGGTCGTCTTTTGCACATAGCGCATGTGCGGCGCAAGCTGGCCGAACTCACCGTGCCCCGCGAACGGATTGATCGCGCCGATCAGCCGCTTGCTGTACCACGCCGGATAGAACTTCGCCGAACGAAGGAGCGCGTCCCACTTTTGCGCCTTGGATGCTTCGGGGTTCACGACGTCGAACGCCGTCTTGAAGTGGTGGTCGACCGCCTCGCGCGCGATGAAGAGCCGCATGATCTCCGATGATCCCTCGAAAATCAGATTGATGCGGAAGTCGCGCATGGCGCGCTCGATCGGAATCGGACGCTCACCCCGCGCCTCGAGCGATTGCGCCGTCTCGTAGCCCCGCCCACCGCGGATCTGCAGCGCGTCATCGACGATGCGCCAGCCCGCCTCCGTGTTCCACATCTTGGCGATGGCCGCCTCGAGGCGGATGTCGTAGCCGCCCTTGTCGGCCAGGGCGCTCGCCAGCTCGGCGATCGCCTCCATCGCGAAGATGTTCGCGGCCATCTTGGCGATCTTCTGGGCGACCGCCTCGTGCTTGCCGATGGGTTGGCCCCACTGGACGCGCTCGTTCGACCATTCGCGCACCACGCGCAGCATCGCCTTCGCGCCGCCGACGGCGCTCGCCGGAAGGGTGAGCCGTCCGGTATTGAGCGTGATCAACGCGAGCTTCAGTCCTTTCCCTGGTCCCCAGAGGATGTTCTCGCGCGGCACCTTCACGTTCGTGAAGCGCATGACGCCGTTCTCGAGCGCCTTGAGGCCCATGAAGTGGCAGCGGTGCGCGACCTCGACCCCCGGCGTATTCGTCTCGACGATGAATGCGGTGATCTGCTTCTTCGACTTGCCGTCAACGACGACGTCGGGCGTGCGCGCCATCACCACCAGGAGCTCGGCGCGCGTACCGTTGGTGCACCACAGCTTTTCGCCGTTGAGGATGTAGTGCTCGCCATCCTCCGTCGGCACGGCGCTCGTGCGCATGTTCGCCGGATCGGAGCCGGCATCGGTCTCGGTCAACGCGAACGCCGAGATCGCACCCTTGGCCAACCGCGGGAAGAATTTCTTCTTTTGCTCCTCGGTCCCAAAGAGCTTGAGCGGCTGCGGAACTCCGATCGACTGATGCGCCGACAATAGCGCGGTGAGCGAGCCATCCTTCGACGTCACCAACTCCATCGCGCGCACGTAGCTCGTCTGCGACAAGCCGAGTCCGCCGTATTCGGTCGGAATCTTGATCCCGAATGCGCCCATCTCGCGCAATTCCTGCACGACGGATTCGGGGATGTTGCCGGTGCGATCGATCTCATCGGAGTCGACCTTGTTCATGAAGGCACGCAGCTTTTCCATGAACGGCTTCGCGCGCGCGGCTTCGGCGGGATCGTACTCCGGGTGCGGATGGATCAGATCGAGCTTGAGCCGCCCGAGAAACATCTCGCGAAGAAAGCTCGGCTCCTTCCACTCACTTTCGCGCGCGCTCTCGGCGACGTCGCGAGCTTCCTTTTCCGTGGCGAGTCCTTGCGGGGTGTTGCCCATGTTCATCTCGCTCCGCGTCTCGCGGGAATGCGTCAGGTTGCCTGCCTCTGCGGACAGGTCCGGCGCCGCCAGCGCGCGCCGTACTTCATAGTATCGCCGGAAGGGCGAGCCCGCACTGGTCCGGCGGTGACCTTCAACTCTCAACGGGTGTGAGACCGCGGCGCGTGCGCCCTTCCTGGTAAAGCAGCAGTCCTACGCCGAGTACGGCGATCGTTGCGAAGCTGAACCACTGTACGGCGTAGCTCTGGTGGGGGCCTTCGTCGAGAGGAGGAAGGGCGAGGCGCGCCGGGTGCGCGAGCGACGAGCTGTCGGCCGTGGGAAGCGCGACGACGATGTAGTCAAGCACCGCTGCGGGCCGTGGCTGCCGCGAGATGAGCTGCGGGAGATCGAGCGATACCAACACGTGCGCGCCGAGGGATGGCGAAGGCGTCTTCCGATCGGTGGGCCGGTCGACGTAGCCCGGGAGCGATACAGGGTCGGGCTCGTGCCACTTCGTGAGGTCGATCGTGCCGGCATCGGGCGAGTACACCCAACCGCGATTGACGAGCACCACGCGATCGGAGCCGGCGAGCGTCAGCGGGGTCACGATGTTCACACCGGGAGAGCCGCCGTGCGTTCGTCCGGCGATCGCCAGCTCGTGATCGAAATCCCACGTGCCGCTGACGACCACCCGGCGATAGCGCGGCAACGATTCTGCCGGCGCAACGGGCGCGAGGGCAGTGCGGCCGACGACCACGGCGTTCTGCGCGCGCCGCTCCGCGAGACGATGCAGCTGCCACATTCCCAACCTGACACAAACCGCGGCGGTGACGATCGCGATCAGCACCGCCAGGAGATTTCGTCGACTCATGACTTCAAGAT
>JALZAE010000351.1 GCA_030948535.1 Gemmatimonadota bacterium
GCTCTGAGCTATGAGCCCCGCGACGGCGGCGGCAGTGTCTTTACCCTTCGCCTTCCAGCATGGAACGCATCGACGAACGGGTAGTGCCCACCGAAGACGCTGCCGGCCCACAACAATTTCGAACGGCGCGCGGCGCCCGCGATTGAGCGGCGCGCACTCGGCATTACCTGCGATCCGTGCGCGCATGGCGGCGCCGTCCGCGCTTCCGCGGCAGCCGTGGCTGGCCTTTCGTACGCGATTACTTGGATCTTGATTTCTTTTGGAATTTTCTGCGGCCCGCATCGAGATCGGCCCGCGCACGATGCCGTCCATGTCGGCCGAGAGGCTTGAACGTCTTCCCTTCTTGCGCGTTGTACGACACGAAAAAGCGCTCGATCTGCGTCGTCACGGACTCGGGGAGATCGGCGAGTTTCGTCACGTCGGCGAAGAGCTGGCACGCATCGGAGACGGCGACCAAGCGATCATTTTCCTCCGACGAGCCGTCCTGTTCGGTCTGCCGGGCTTCGATCACGCCGATCAGTCTCGCAGGGACCACCGATCCGCTGCCCACAGGTTCATCCATCAGGACGAGCACGTCGAGCGGATCGCCATCCTGTCCCATCGTTGAGGGGATGAATCCGAAGTCGAACGGAAACGTCATGCCTTCGGGCAACACTTTCTTGACGACGAAGGCCTCAATTGCGGCGTCGTAGGCGAGCTTCGTGCGCGCCCCTTTCGGTGTTTCGATCACGATGCTGATGCGTTTTCCGCTGTCATCGAACGTGTCGAGCTCGGACAGCGGTGGAGCGCGGCGAGGTCTGCGAAGCGTCATAGCGGTGTCTCGCACGTAGGTGGCGGACGGTGAGCTGGGATAATTGCGAAAGCGAGAAAGGTCGGCCTGCTGAAGAGCGGTTGATGGCACGAATGCCACCGAGGTATCCGCGCGCAGGTGTCGAACGTCGACACGTGTGGTTCTACTCGCGCGCTGATTGCATGCGGTTCCTTTCGAGCGTGTTGGTTCTCGAGCGACGAGTCAAGCGCTCGTTGCGTGCTACAGGCCATTTGGACCAGCGACGCCACCCCCAGAACGGACACGACGGGGGTGGGAGACACAGTGGGTAGCTCCACAGGCTTCAGCATGACGCAGTGCTCGCGAGATTTCGCATGCGTGGTCACCCGCGAAAGGCATGACTGATGTGACGGCCGCGTCACGAACCTTGGAGCGGAGCGCGGCGCGCCCCCCACGTCGAGGCGGAAGATGCGGAACCCGATAGGTCGAAGCACAAAGAAAGGACAAAGACCGAGCGTGCGCGCGGTCGGCGCAACAGCGTCATTGGGCCGTTGATCGTGCACGCGGCGCGACGAGTCGGTGCTCTTTCCGTCGCGGAGGTCAACGGGTCGACCCCAGCGTGCCAACTGGTTCAGCGCGGAATTCGTGCGCGCGCGCGGACGAGTTTAGTCCGCGCAGTCCCTGCGCGACGGCGCTTCCCGTGCGTGTGCAGCGCCAGCAGTTGCGCGTGCGGCACGTTCCTCTGCGGCCCGCTCGATTCGAGTGACGATCCGGAGCGTGAGAAACGTGAGGATCGCCAGCACCACGGCGATCTCCAGATGCCCGTATCCGACGGCGGCGCCGATGATGCTCGTAGCCCAAATGCTCGCGGCGGTAGCGGTCCCACGGACGCGATCGGCCGATTTGAGGATGGCTCCGCCGCCGATGAAGCCAATTCCGGTCACGAGCCCCTGCAATACCTGTTGGTGCCCGTTGCCGTTGATGCCGAGAACGGACTGCGCGAGCAGCACGTACGAACATGCGGCGACGGCGACGAGCGGGAAGGTGCGGAGTCCGGCGCTCGTGTCGTCCTGCGCTCGCTCACGCCCAATAGGGAGCGTGAGGGCATAGGCAATCAGTGCCCGCAGTAGGACCTCGCCCGCAAGGTAAAAGTCGAACGACCAAGCGCGCACCGAGTTCATGACGACTCCGAGTGTGCATCCATTGCGTGGTGACCTGACCGTGTGAGCCGTACCGCGGCGCGGTGCTCTGCGATGCGCAGCGTGCGCGTGATGCCGTATGAGCGAGCTGATGACGACTGTCTGGCGAGTGACGAACACGAGTGCGGAGACGGAACTCCGCGGCGTCGCTCCTACGCTGTGGCATCCGATTACGCGATCAAGCCCTGTGTGCGATAGCGCCGCGGGCGACGATTCTCTCTCGACTGGCAGCCAAGACGTTTGCGTTGCGCTCTCCCGCGATGCGGCGCGCGACCGCACCGTCGGGCTGCGATCAGAAGGGCACGTCGGCGCTGACCAGGATACCGCGCCACAAGTACCGAGCGCAATTGCCATCGTTGATCGCGAGATGTTCGGACCCGTGGCGCGCGCCGCTGGTGCGGAAGGAGTCCTCACGGTAGCATGCGCCGTACGGCGGACACAGGGGCGTGTGCTCCGAGTGTACGCGCCACGCCGCAAGCGAGTCTGATCCTCCGCCAGCCATCCCCTATGGCCTGTCTCGTGATACTTCGCCCCGCCCGCGGCCGACGATTTCTTGCGATCTCCCTGCTGTTCCTGGGCGGAGCGAGCGCTGCGGCGACGCTGCCAGAGCGCGCGATGGGCCAAAGCAATGACGGCACGATCGCCGGTCGCGTGCGCATCAACGCCGCCTCGCGCGACGACTCGGTCCGTGCGGCGACGCTCGTGCGGATTCGCCTCCTCGCGCGCGGGTCGCGATCGCCGGTGGAGGCGCTGATGGAGCCCGATGGGCGCTTTCATTTCGACAACATCGAGCCCGGCGACACGTACATCGTCGAGGTCGCAGCCGCAGGATTCGCAACGGCGCGGACCGAACCGCTGTCGATGCGCGTTGGCCGGCACATTGATGTTGGCCTCCTCGTGCTGGCACCCGTGACTGCCAGGCTCTCGCCTGTGGAAGTGCGGCCCGCCGTAACGACAGTTGACGTCACAGCGACGGGAGCGTCGCACGTCGTGACCGGCAGTACGGTGCGCCGCGCGCCGCTCGAATCGGCTGATGTGGCCGAACTCTTTGCTTTGGTGCCAGGTGTCAGTGGCGGATCCGTACGTGGTACCAACGTTCGCCACAGCAGCATTCTCGTCGACGGCACGCTCGAGACCGACGTCTTCGGTTTGACGGGTGGAACGGGGATGCCTGGCGCGCAGGAAGGCGCGCGCGCAGTACCGGTGACGGCAGTCGAAGCAGTGCGCGTGGCGTTCGCCCCATTTGACGTGCGGCACAGCGGCTTCACGGGGGCGGAGATCAACATGCTGACCCGCTCCGGCGGCAACACCGTGCACGGCGTCACGTCCCTCACGTTTCAGAACCAGGCTTTCGTCGGCCCCGACGCATCGGGGCATCGCGCGGCGTCATTCGACACGTACGATCTGGGCGGTGCCGTGGGTGGCCCTATCGTTCGTGATCGATTGCATGTGTTCGGCGCGGCGCAGTTCCGCCGACGCGCGTCTCCGAGTACGGGTCCGCTGCTTCTTCCCGGGACGACCGGATTCGGACCTGCCGGCATCTCGCCGGACAGCGCAGCGCGCTTTGCGTCGATCTTGCGACACGAAGGGTTGGAGCCTGGCTCCTCCGACGCATTCACGACGACGAATCTCGGAACCACGCTTTTTGGCAAAGTGTCGGCACAGACGAGCGAGCGCGGCGCGCTCGACGTGTCGCTCTCCTACGCCACGAGCACGACCGACGGCGTGCTCGCCGCCCCGCGCGTCGCGAACGGCGACTATCGTTTCACCTCGGCCGCCTATTCGCCGCGCGGGACGACCTGGGCCGCGCGAGGCAGTTGGCACGCGGAAGCCGTTCTCGCTGAGGGCCTCGATTTCGCCAATGACCTTCGGCTCGCGACGGTCCGCACCAGTGAACCGCGCGAGACAGCGAGCGACGGGCCCGCCGTTTTCGTCGCTGGCGTCGGTACGGCTGGGGCGCGGTTGGTCGCCGGCGCTGACCCGGCGTCGCAACGCCTCGCGCTTGCGCAACGCGTCCTCGAGCTTGTCGACGACGCGACGATGGCGCGGGGCGCGCACATAATCACAGCAGGAGCGCAACTCCAGCACTTCACCTTCGCCTACACGAACACGGCGAACGCCGTCGGGCAATATCAATTCTTGACGCTTGACTCGTTGGCCGCTGGACGACCTTCGCGCTTCATCCGGACCATCGCATCCCCTTCCGGCGCGGACGCCGCCCGCTTCGGGGCATGGCTCACGGCGCTGTACATGCAAGATGCCTGGTCGCCCACTGAGCGCCTCACGCTCACCGCGGGGCTTCGAGCAGACCGCTGGAGCTACGCCGGACGGCCACCGGTCAATTCGGCGTTGCTGGCGAGTCCCCTTGCGGTCAATACCGGGACGTTCATCCGACCGAGTGTGCTGTGGGCGCCGAGGCTCGGAGGAAACTGGGCGGTTGCGGATCGCACGCTTTTGCGCGGAGGCGTCGGCGTGTTCAGCGGACGCAATCCGTTCAGTTGGACATCGGACGCATACATCAGTACGGGAGTGGGGACGGCCTTGATGAACTGTGCCGGCAAAAGCGCGCCTCGCTTCACGGCCGACCCGGCCGCGCAACCTGTCGCCTGCGCCGATGGAACGGCGTCCTCGACGCCCGCGATCGTTTACTTCGCGCCGGGTTTCCGCATGCCGCAGATCGTCAAGGTCGGCGCGGGAATCGACCGCGTCCTTCCGCGTGACATCTCCGGCTCACTCGATCTGGCGTACGATTACGGCTTGAGCACGCTGTACATCACGGACGACAACCTCCGTCCACCGTCCGGCGCGCTAGTGCACGAAGGAGGGAGGCTACTCTACGGCACGATCGCGGCGACGTCGCGGCGGTCATCGCTTCCCGTCGTGACGCCGACCCTAGTCGTCCCTGCGCTCGGACCGGTGCTCCGGAACGCGAATCACAGCGGCGACCGCGTGGCGTCGGCGACGGTGCGCTTCGATGGGCGGGTCGTGTCTGGGGTGGAGGTCGCGGCCGCGTACTCCTACACGCGGGCCGAAGATTACTTCTCGTCGCGCGATGCACGGGCGGCCTCCAACTATGGTTTCGCCGCGCTCGACGGCGCCCTCACGTCGCGGGACCGCGGCACGTCCATCTATTCCGTTCCGCATGCACTCACGCTCGTCATGACGGTCTCGCTGCCGTACGCGACGGCGCTGTCGCTCGTCGAGATCGCGCGCTCCGGCTCGCCGTTCACGTACGTCGTCTCGGGTGACGCCAACGGGGACGGCGTGGGCAACCGCGCCGGCGCCTTCGATCGCCAGTTGAACGACCCCGTTTATTCGCCGTTCGGTGCGAGCGACATCGCGCTCGTCCGCGACAGCGTCACGACCGGTAGCAACACGCTGCTCGTCGCCGCGTCTCGCGCGACGTACGACAGCCTCGACGCATTCGTGCGCAGCGAGTCATGCTTAGCGGAGCAACGCGGACGACTGGTGGCGCGCAACAGCTGTCGCAATCCCGCCTTCTCCACGCTCAATGCGCGCGTGGTTAAACGATTCGCGTCACGCACGGGGCCGGGGGTCGATGTCATCGTCGACGTCTACAATCTGGCGCACTTGCTGTCGGATCGATGGGGACTCGTGCGCGAGACGGGCACACTGAGCGGTCTCGGTTCGGAGACGGTCCCGCTGCTGCGTTTGCGTGGCCAGGAGCTGTCGGGCGGCCGCAACCGTTACGACCTGACACTGCCCGTGCGCAATGCGGTGAACATGAGTGCGTCGCGATGGCGTGCCCAAGTCGGCGCGCGGGTCACCTTCTAGGTTTCCGCTCGCGACCACCGACGCGCGCGATGCTCATGCCATCCGACAGCGCTTCCTCGCGCCGACGGTGACGCTGACGCTACCCGGCTCGGTTCGCTCGCGACGCTCAGCGTCGCTGAAATTCGGGTGACCCGAGTGCGAGGCCGACGAGGTTGGCGAATGCGAGCCGAGGGTTAGCCGGCGGCCCGGGTGATGGTCCCGCCGCGAGTCCCATCGAGGCGGGCACTGCGAGTGACGACGGCATCGTTGCGGGGGGAGCCGTCGTCAGCGCGCCACTCGGCGGAGCGGGCGGCGGCGCGGCCATCGCCGCCGAGGTGCCGGCGATCGATCCTGGCGACGCGGTTCGCGAGGAACCTGCGGCAACGAGTGGATTCTGGCCCGTGATGAGAATCGATCGGGTGTCGGGTGACGCCTCGCCGTCAAGGAGCGCGGCGATCACGCCATCAACCTGCGTGGCGAGTGGCGCGTACGCGAGCGTCCACGATGGCGACCAGCGGTCGAGCGAGACTCCAGGGATGCGACCCAGTCCGGCATTGAGTCCAAAGTTGATGCGGTCCAGAATAGCACCGGTGTTCATCCACGCGTCGCCGGTTTCGGGGTAGCCGTCCGGCGTGAGGCGGCCGAAGATCGGCGCGCCGAGGCGCCCGACGAGCCCCGCCGTTCGATTCGTGCTATCGGGCGCGGCGTTGAGGGCGCGCACTACACTCAAGACGGCTTCGAACGGTGTCTTGACCTTCATCTTGTAGGACGCACGCGCGAAGAACTCACGACTGGAAAAGATCGTCCGAAGCACGGCGCGAATGTCACCGTCGCTTTCGGTGAACGTGCGTGCCGCCCGGGCGACGAGTGGCGGCGGCGGCGAGTCGCTGACGAAGCGCCGGACGAGCTTGTAGGCGATGAAGTGAGCGGTACTCGAGTGACGCGCCAAGAGATCCAACACTTCCACCCCGTCCTCGATTCCGCGGCCCGCAGGGAAGTGGTGTCCGAGCACCACTTTTTCGTCAGCGTCATGCGTCTCGGGACGGAAGACAAATCCCCCGCCGCGACGCGGATCTTGGATGGACCAGCCTGTGAGCGCGCGCGCGACTTCGATGACATCGTGTTGCGTGTAGCCACCGGCGACGCCGAGCGTGTGCAATTCCATAAGCTCACGGCCGTAGTTTTCATTGAGGCCGTTGCCGCGTCTGCGCTTGGGTGGCAGGGGCTTGTGTGTGGCAACGGCCTGCTGGGCGGCCTTCCACTCGGGGAGCGTGCGGTGGGCAGTGTCAGATGCGCTCTGCCAGTTGTCGAGGTAGTACAACATCGCCGGACTGTTCGCGACGGCACCGAGGAGGTCGCGGAATTTCCCGAGTGCGCGCGGTCGAATCACGTCGCGGTCGTAGTCCAGCAGGGTGAAGCGCGTCGGCATCTTCCCGACGAAGACGGAAAAGTGATTTTCCCAGAAATCGGTCATCACTTCGAGAAGTTCCCGATCACTGAGCTGCGCGCGCGCCACGCGGGCCGCCGGGATCTCCGCTGCCAGACGATTCGTGCGATCGTTGATGATTTTCCAGTCGGCGCTGTCCGCGGGCGTCCACACAAACTGCGCGGTGTCGGCCAATCCGCGCGCCTTCCGGCGCTGTTGAATCCAGAGGTCCTGCGGCGGATTCGAATCAGCGAGTGACTTTGCCATGGCGCGCTGGGTCGAGAGCACGCTCGCGAAGCGAGCCCACGCCGTATCAGGAATTTGTTCGGGGCGAAGTTGCCGGGTCATCCAGCGATCCACGCCCATCGAGGTGATCTGCGCCAGCTCGCCCGGACGTGGGCCGAACGTCAGCCGGTTGACGGCTTGCTTGACTTGCTGATCGGCCGTTTGTTCTCGCGGTTCGCCAGACGTTATGTCGGCATCGGGTCCCGCATCCGGACCGGCAGCCGTGCCGCCAGTCGCACACGCGGCACCGAGCGCGACGCTTCCGACGATGAGTGCGTGTCTCGTGTGTCGCATCTGGCGGCGCGGAGCCGAGACGCAGAACGATGTCCCGTATCCGATGCGGCCCCGGGTCCAGTTGGAATCGAGACTCACGTGCACCTCCGTTCGCATTTCATCGCCGGACAAATCTCATCGATTCCATCCGTCGCGGATCAACCCTTCTGCGGACCCGGGAATTCGACGCAAGATTCAGCCCGTGGCACGTCTCGCCACGTCGCGCGCTTGGACGATCACGTGGGAACTGCGAACGGGACTTCGCTATGGGTCCGTGCCAACGACGCTGTCCGGTCTGCCCCGACACATCGTCCACATCCATGGAGATTGCGGCGAATCTTCGTCTACGCTCACGTGCTGTATTCCGACAGAACGAGGTTCGGCTCGTGATCCGAGGGCCGATGGGTGCGCCGCCACATAGTCCATATAGTATGGTAGCAGCCTCGCGCCAACCGCGGCTCGCGCGCGTCGAGAGAGAATAATAGAAAGTCAGCGGGAGGCATGGACGGAGTGCCCGGCCGGGCGTGACCGACGCGACGACTAGCCTCTCGTCAAGTGGCGTCACGTTGGACGGCGCGCACCTCCACGGCCTTGGCGCGACAGAGTTGCCGGTGACGAACGCAACGAGGAGTTGTGTCTCAATGACGGCGTCCGAACGCGCGTGATCCGTTCTCTGCAGGGACGCTCTCTTCATGCTCCGCCCAGGCGGCGACACGAGGGCACGGACGTCGCGCTACGCCGAGCGTTGGGAGGTCACTTCACGGTGCGCGCGCGAACCGTCGAAAGGACGTCGCGCATGATTGCAGTACGAGTGGCTAACCGCCGTCGTACCCCATCGGCGTCGTCGCGATGACATTCCCTTTGGAACTAGACGTGCACACGAGCGGCGTGTGCCTGAACCTCATTCGACATTCCCAGAGCGGCCTTCGCCGCACCCCGCGGGCTCGCGACGCGATTTTCCATTGCTCGCCCTCGCCGCGCTCGGAGTAGTCTTCGGCGATATCGGGACCAGCCCGCTCTACGCGTTGCGGGAGTGCTTCCACGGCGAACACGGAGTCGCGGTCACAGCAACGAACGTGTTGGGCATCTGCTCGCTCGTCTTTTGGTCCCTCGTGCTTGTCATTGCGATCAAGTATCTCGTCTTCGTGATGCGCGCGGACAACTGCGGCGAGGGCGGCATCCTCGCGCTCATGGCGTTGGTGCGCGGCACCTCCTCGCCGGCGACGAAAGATGCACGCCCCGTCCTCGTGGCGCTCGGTCTCTTCGGGTCAGCCTTGCTCTATGGGGACGGCATCATCACGCCGGCGATCTCCGTGCTCTCCGCTGTCGAAGGAGTCGACGTTGCGACGACGGCGTTCCATCACATCATCGTCCCGCTCACCGTCGCGATCCTGATTGGGCTCTTCCTGATCCAGCCCATGGGGACGGCGCGCGTGGGTCGGCTGTTCGGCCCGGTGCTGGCGGTGTGGTTTCTCGCGATCGCGGCACTCGGGATCGCCGGGATCGCGCGGCACCCGGGTATCCTTGCCGCGCTCAATCCCACCGCCGCCATTCGCTTCTTCGTGACCAACGGCGGGCGCGGTGTGCTCGTTCTCGGCGCCGTGGTGCTCTGCGTCACCGGTGGCGAAGCACTGTACGCGGACATGGGGCACTTTGGTCGCGCGCCGATTCGAGTGATGTGGTTCGGTCTCGCGATGCCCGCGCTCGTGCTCAACTACTTGGGGCAAGGCGCGATGCTACTCGGAGATCCGTCAGCGGTGGAGAATCCATTTTTTCGGCTCGCGCCCGGGTGGGCGCTCTACCCGTTAGTGGTGCTTGCGACGATGGCAACGGTCATTGCGTCGCAGGCCCTTATTTCCGCGGCATTCTCCCTCACGCGTCAGGCCACGCAGCTTGGCTATGCACCACCGGTTCGTGTCGTGCACACCTCGGCACGCGAGATGGGGCAGATTTATGTGCCGGCCGTGAACTGGGCGTTGATGATCGCGACTGTCGGGCTGGTGTTCGGTTTCCGCACGTCGTCCGCTCTCGCTTCGGCCTACGGCATCGCGGTGACCATGACGATGGCGATCACCTCGGTGTTGTTTTTCATGGTGGCGCGAGAGGTCTGGCACTGGTCGCTCATGCGCGCTGCCACGCTCGCCGGCGCGTTCCTCCTGGTGGATCTCGCGTTTCTTGGACCGAACTTGCTCAAGGTGTTCACAGGCGGCTGGTTTCCGTTGCTCATTGGCGCAATCGTCTTCACGCTCATGACGACGTGGCGCACGGGCAGGCGGCTGCTCCTTGCCCGACTCGCGGAGCAGGCCATGCCCGTTGCGGCATTGGTGCGGGACCTCGAGGCGGGTCGTATTCCGCGCGTGCCAGGGACGGCCGTCTTCCTCACCGCCAGTCCGACCGTGGTCCCTTCCGCGTTACGCCAGCACCTGACGCACTGCCCGGTCCTGCACGAGCGCGTCATCCTGCTCACGGTGCGGACGCGAGATGTGGCGCGCACCCGCGAGGAGGAACGGTACAGCGTGGCGGACCTCGGCGCGAGCATCTTCAGCGTCATGGTGCGTCCGGGCTTCATGGAGGACACGCGAATGGCGGATATCTTCGGGGCACTGGCGCCATTTGGCATGTCGGTCGATCTCGCGACGGTGAGCTACTACCTGCGGCGCGAAATCATCTTCTCAACGGAACGACCTGGCATGGCGCGCTGGCGGGAGCATCTCTTCGCCTGGATGACGCGAAATGCGAGCAAAGCGACAGCGTACTTTCAGTTGCCGGCGGATCGCGTCGTGGAAGTCGGCACGCGCGTCGAGATCTGAGCCTCTCTTTGGGAGTGCACGGGTGTCGCGACCGCGAGGAACCGTCACTCCCGATCGCCCGCCCGAACAGCCTCGCCAAGACTCGGAACATCGCTCGACCGCCGGCCGGCTGAGACCCGAGACGACAGCACGGTGGAAGAGATCCAGAGGCGCCAGGCGAGACGGAACGGCTGACATGCGGGACGAGTCGTCTACGGTGGCACACCGCATCGACGGTGGGCGCACTTTTAGAATTGGATTACTTCGCGCGCGGGTCGTCGCGCTGTCGACGTAGGTCAAGCGCGATCGTCAGAGCCCGCTCTTTCGCGAACGAAGGCGAGCACATCGTGCTCGCCTTCTTTAATCGTGGGCGGATCCCCGTGCGTTATTTACTCAGTGACTCGGTTTCTCCGCCTTCATGGCCTTCTTGTTCCGGTGATGCTGCACTTCTGCGCCGATGGCCGCGCCGGCAAGTGCGCCGTGTCGGTGATGCGTCATGTGCCCACCGAGCGCTCCAACGACCGCGCCCTTCGCCACGCTGTGGTGCTTGCGCGGCGCCGGGGCGGGCGCCTGCGGTGCCGGTTGCGATTGCTGCGCGGAAGCCTTCACGGCAGGAATGGCGAGCACGCCACCGGCGAGGGTGACAATTCTCGCGGCAGTTCGAAGTTGGCGAATCATACGGTCTCCTTGTAGAAGTTCTGCCGCATACAATGCGAATTCGGTACCAGTGATCGAGACTCGCGATCGGCCATGGCGACGACGGCGGCGCTCGGTCCGGGCTTTATATCAGGTTTATACCAATTCGCGCCCACGGAACGGCGCGCACTGTGGAACGCTGAGCCATTGGCGCTGCCTATTACATCGTTCGGTGGGGTGCACGAGGGCGCACGCGAGGAGCGCGCGAGGCATGAGCCGATCCGAGGGCGGCTCCGGTACCTCGAGCGTTTTCAGGCGGCGCGTCCAGTGGTCCGGGCGGCGGTCAGTCGGGTCCAGTAGTGGCCGGGGCGGAACAGTCGGCGGAAGATCGGTAGCGCCGGCAGGGGCGGCCGCGAGCGGAAAAGAGGCGAGCGGTGGCGGACAGGGCCGCCGTTCCGGCTGTGGCGGCGGCTGCCATCACTGGCATTATCTCGCGTCCGCAGACCAGCGCGACTGCCGGAATACAACGGAACACAGAAGAGGCGACACCGTTGGCGGTGTCGCCCCTTCCTTTGGCTTCTCACTTGCCTCGAACCGGGCGTCCACTTCTAGACGATGCGCTTCCGGCCCGCGACCAAATGCCACACGAGCGACAGGAGCGCGAGCACGAGCAGTACGTGGACAATCCCACCAATGTGGAACACAGCGAATCCCAGCATCCACAGGATGAATAGAGCTAGCGCGAGCATGGCGAGCATGGCGAGCATGGCGAATTCCTCGACACGGGAAAGTTCGCGCGGATCCCGGTGCGCCTCGAGTCGGGCCATCAGCGTGCCGCACGACCGATTGCGCGGTCTGCATACTGGATGAACCGTAGTTAGGACACGTAGTGGAGCTGACGCTTTTGCGTTCGACTCGCGTGTCGAACTTACTCCGTCAGGGCCCACCGATGGCGCGGGGTGCGAGCACGAATCGATAGCCGACTCCCACTTCGGTGAGAATCAGCGACGGGCGCGAGGGATCGCGCTCGATTTTTCGGCGTAGATTCGCGATGTGGACACGCAGCTTCGCCATGAGCGCGGCGTCGTCGCTTCCCCATAGCGATGCCACAAGATCGTGATGCGTGAGAAGCCGTCCTTGGTATCGGCAAAACGTCCGCAGTAGGTCCCACTCGGTGGGAGTGAGTAGAACGATCGTGTTCGTTCGTCGAACGGTGCGAGACGACTCGTCAATGACCAGGCCATCGCCACTCTGTAAAATGTCGGGGTCGAGCGCGGACGGGGGGCGCGCGCGGCGAAGGATGGCGGCGAGGCGAACGCGCAACAGCGCTGCGTCGAATGGTTTGGTAATGCAGTCATCGGCGCCCGCCTCGAAGACTGCGACCTGCTCGCGCACGCTGATGTCACCGCTCATCACGACGAACGGACGGTCCGAGCGGCGGCGGAGGGCGGCACAGAGCGCGAGACCATCTAGATCCGACAGATCGAGATCCAGAATGACGAGGTCGGGAACACGACGATCGTACGCGGCCAGTCCTTCGGCGCCTGTGTGTGTCGCGATCACTGACGCGCCATAGGGCACCACGGCGTCCAAGATCTCCAGGTGGAGGCCCGGTGCATTCGCGATGACCAGTACCCTTACCCCCTCGATCGTCGGCAAGTGAGGGGCGGCGGCTATGTGCCCGACGGCGCCCAGCCGGGTGGACTCGCTCAGCGACGAATTCCAGATGGCGGTGAGGTCCGCGCAGTGATCGCGGGTCCACTGCGCCTCATCGAAGCATGCGCCACGAATGCAACCGGCGCCATCACTCGAACCGATTCGCGGGGGAAACTGTGGTCGAGTCGTTCATGGCCCACGGTAGCCGGCAGGCCTTGGACAGGCACAAAGAACTTGCAAACATTGCGTGAGCGGGGGGCACGAGAGGAGGCATGGGCTCCCGCGCGCATCTGCGGAAGCGACCGAGCGTGCGACGCCGACCGACGGCACGCATGGCGTCAAGCGCACGCGATCACGGAAGCGCGACGGGCGGCACCATTGGATGGCACCGCCCGTCGAATCAACCCGCGTGATCTGCGCACGCGCTTGCGCTTTAGCCCTATCCGCGCAGCAGGGTCAAAATGCTCTGCGAGCTCTGGTTCGCCTGCGCCAGCATCGCGGTGCCAGCCTGGACCAGAATGTTGTTCTTGGTGAAGGTCGTCATTTCCGTGGCCATGTCGACGTCGCGAATGACCGACTGCGCCGCGGACAGGTTCTGAATCGAGGTCTTGAGGTTCGACGTCGCGGACTCGATACGGTTCTGCGCCGCGCCGATGCTGCCGAGCGTGGCGTTGACCGTGCCGATCGCCGCGTCGATGTTCTGCAGCGCCGTCGCCGAGCCGTTGA
>JALZAE010000353.1 GCA_030948535.1 Gemmatimonadota bacterium
CGTTGAGACTGCCCGCGGTCAACTGCGTGTTGATCGCGGTCACCAACTGCGCCGTCGTCATGCCTGCCGCGAGAATCGCGACGTTGGCGACGCGACCGAGCGAATCGGTGATCTTCATGTTGTCATCGAGCGCGCCCGTCGCGACCGTGTTGCCGCCCAGAGTACTCGTCTGCACCGACGCCTTGGTACCGGCGTAAGTGCCTGCGGCGAGTCCGAGCTGCGCGGTCTGATCATAACCGACGACGCCGTAGCTGACGGTATACGATCCGGAGTTGTTGAGGTTGCTCTGGATCTTCACCTGCCCGCCGCTGTTGCTCGCCGTCAGGTTCATGCCCTGCGCGCCGAACGCGGTATTGAGCGCGGTGACGATGTTCGCCGTGGTGTTGCCGGTGGCGATGTTGACGGTGGCCGTATTGCCGGTGACCGAGTCGAGGATGGACATGGTGTCGGCCTGCGTGTCACCGAGCATCGTGCCGCTGAAGCCGGTGCCCGTCTTCGACGCGGTCGTGCTCGCGGTGCCGGAGTAGGTGCCGGCCGGCAGCCCGATCTGCGTCGTGTTGTCGGCGCTCACGACGGTGTAGCCGACGGTGAACGAGTTCGCGCCCGAGGTGGTGCTGGCGATCTTGACCTGGCCGCCGACGTTCGAGGCGATGGTGCTCATCCCCTGCGCCGTGAACGCGGCGTTCAGGTTCGTGACGATGTTCGCCGTCGTGTCACCGATCGCCACGTTGATAATCGCCGTGTTGCCGCTGATCGAGTCGGTCACGCGCATCTGGTCGGGGCCAGCATCGTTCGCGATCGTTCCGTTGAAGCCCACGCCGACGTTCTTGGCGATCGTCGATTGCCCGGTGATGTTCACCGCGTAGCTTCCCGACACCGTCTTGCCCGTGCTCGAGAAGTAGCTGAGCTCGCTGTTGTTGCTCGCGCCCTTGGTTGCGAAGAGCCGGCGCACATCCTCGCGGTTCGTCTGCAGCACGCTCTTGAGCTTGGTCTCGTCCACCTGCAACACGCCGACCTTGTCGAACGACACGCCCGCGATCGTCGCGTGGTCGTAGCTCGAGAGGCCGAGGCCGTCGATCTTCTGCAGGAAGTACTGCTTCATGTTCGACACCACGCCCTTGGCGGTGGAATCGAACGCGAGCGGTCCGCCGGCGGCGACGTCCTTGTCGACGAGCGCCTTCAGATCGTTGTACGTCTTGGCGAACGCCTTCACCGAGTCGACGGTCTTCTGGTCATCGCGCGCGACGTTGAGCGACACCGTGGTGCCGACTTCAGCGGCCTGCAGATTGAGCGTGACGCCGGTGATCGCATCGCTGATGGTGTTCGTCTGACGCGAGATCAGGACGCCGTCGACGCGCACCTGCGCGTTGGTGCCACTCGTGACTTCGCGCTTGCGCCCCGTGACGGTCGTCGACGTCGTGCCGAAGTCGAGCGTGCCGCCGCCCTGGTTATTCGCCTTCAGCGAGAAATTGAGCTGCGAGTCGCCGGTCGTGTTGTCGGTGAGCAGGATCTTGCCGTTGGTGAGCGAGGCCGTGGCCGTACGGGCGCCGGCGCCGAATCCGTCGACGTTGTTGTTGATCTTGGTCAAGAAGGTCGACAGCGTGTCGCCCGCGGCGACCGTGTAGTTGATGTTGACGACCGTGCCATCGCCCTTGGTCCCGGCAATGGTGACGGTATCGCCGACCTGCACATTGGCGCTCGAGCCGTTGAGCTTGAGCGCTGTCATGAGTGTGCTCGCGGCCGCGGTGGCGCCGGCGCCATCCTGCAGCGTGCGCGAGGTGCTCTTCACCTGCGCGACATTGCCTCTGCCGCCATCGGTGAGGCCGAGGAGCTGGAGCGTGCGCGCATCGCCGCCGACGGTCCCGCCGACGTTCATGCGCGACTTGCTGGCGCCGTTCACCGACTCGGTGGTCGTGGTGGCCTGCCCGCCGGCCGCGTTGATCTTGGCGACGATCGAGGCGAGCGAATCGATGGCGAGGTCGACGCTGATCGTGACGCCGTTGACCGTGATGCTGCTGGGGGGCGGCACGGTGACGCCGAGTGCGGCCGCGATGCTCGCGGTGATGGAGCTGAACTGGTGGCTCTGCGCGCCGCCGTTGGCGGCGGTGTTCTGCGCCGTCGTTCCATCGATGAGTCCGAGCTGCTGCAGGACGCCGCCGGAGGTCGCCGAATCGACCATCTCGACGCCCGACGAGCCCGTGTTGTCGCTGGAGAGCACGAGCCGCGAGGTGCCGTTGTTGGACAGGATCGATGCGGTGACGCCGCTGGGCACGGTGCCCGCGTTCGCGCCATTGATCTTGTCGCGCACGGCGTTGAGCGAATCGGCCGCGGCGATGGTGACCTTGTGCTGATTGATGACGATGTCGCCGCTGTACCCGAGCGCGAGCGCGGGATCGGTGACGACGTTGGAGCTGACCTTTTCCGCCTGGGCGAGACTGACCACTTCGACGCTCGACGTGGTCGCTGCCGCGCCGGCTCCGACGGTCGCCGAGAGCAGCGTACGTCCGGACGTCGGACTGGCGCCGACCGTCGCCGTGAAGGCGTCGAATGCGGTGCCGTCGTGCAGCGCTTTCGCGGCATCCGTGATCTTGGTGATCTGCGCCTGCACGCCGCTCCACGCGGTCGTCCGGGCCGTGTTCGCCGAGATCGTGGCGTTGATTGGATCGAGACGGCGCGCGCTCTCCAGTGACATCAACTGTGTCACGAGATCTTTCCACTGGATGCCGCTCGCCAGTCCCTGGATGCTGCTGATCGGGTCAGCCATAGAGTTACCCTGGACTACCTAGTCGCCGACCCCGAAGCCGCGTGAGCGACTCCGGGGTAAGCGCCATCTAGAGGATCAATTATCCACGGAGCAGCGTGAGAATGCTCTGCGAGCTCTGGTTCGCCTGCGCCAGCATCGCGGTGCCGGCCTGGACCAGAATGTTGTTCTTGGTGAAGGTCGTCATTTCCGAAGCCATGTCGACGTCGCGAATGACCGACTGCGCCGCGGACAGGTTCTGGATCGAGGTCTTGAGGTTCGACGTCGCGGACTCGATACGGTTCTGCGCCGCGCCGATGCTGCCGAGCGTGGCGTTGACCGTGCCGATCGCCGCGTCGATGTTCTGCAGCGCCGTCGCCGAGCCGTTGA
>JALZAE010000365.1 GCA_030948535.1 Gemmatimonadota bacterium
GACTGCTCGTGCGCTCATTCATCGCCATGCAGCGCATCCCGCTCGGCTTCGAGCCGCGCGGGATGGTGTCGTTCGATGTGTTGTACAACCCGCGGACACCGCGGGAATTGCGCCCGACGTTCGGCAACGCGATCGCGGAGCAATTGCGCGCTGTGCCGGGCGTCAGGGACGCGGCGATCGGAATGATCCCGGCCGCGGGCTTCGGCAGCCTTGACCCGCTTTCGACCGACCCCGACGCGTCGGGCGCCGAACGCAGCGTCCCCGGGTTCCAGGTCGTTTTCGCCGGTCCCAGCTACTTCCGCGTCGCCGGCGTTCGTCTCGTCGCGGGACGCTCTCCCGATTCGCTCAGCACGCCGACACTTGCTCTCCCGCGCGGCACACCAATCGAAATCGTCGTGAACCAAGAGTTGGCGAATCGCTTCTGGCCAAAGAGCGGCGCGATCGGCGCCCACCTTCATTCGCAGAGCGGTACGCGACGCGAGAATTTCGTGGTCGTTGGCATCGCTGAGGACGTTCGTGTCCCGGGCACGCGTCAGCTCGCGCGTTCGGCGCAAGTTTATCAGCCGCCGCGGTTCCTCGGCCTGTCGTCCTTCATCGTGCGCACCGAGACGCCCGCGGCCGATCTCGTGGCCGCGTTGCGCCGGGCCATCATGTCGGTCGAACCGACGCCGTTCGTTCAGACGACGACCGTCGGCGAAACCTTCCTGCGCGACAGCCTCGCGCCCGCGCGCTTCGCGATGGCGCTGCTCGTCGCGTTCGCCGCGGTCGCCCTCATTCTCGCGACCGTCGGCTTGTATGGCGTGATCTCGTACGGTGTCGCGCAGCGGACACGGGAGATCGGCGTGCGCGTCGCGCTGGGCGCGGAACCGTCGGCGGTGGCGCGGCTCGTCGTAGAGAGCGGGCTTCGTCTCGCGGTCGCCGGCCTGGCGATCGGCGCGGCGGCGGCGGTCGGCGCGACGCGCGCGTTATCGGGGATGCTCTTCGGCGTGTCGGCGACCGACCCGTCGACCTTCTTGGCGATCGTGATCGTCGTCGGCGCGATCGCGCTGCTCGCCTCGTACATCCCGGCGCGGCGTGCACTGCGAATCGACCCTGCCGAGGCGCTTCGGGTGGATTGAGGCTCTCGAAGGTCCGTTCGATCGAGGCGCTAGTCTGTCCCCTTTCCCTTCCTGCGCTGCGAACCATCGCCATCCACCCGGCGTCTCCGTGTCACGTGGGCGGGATCTCGAGCGTCGCAGTTGCTGACTGCGACCGTCGAACATCCACATTCGTGAACGCTCGAAACACCGGGTGCCGCTCTACTTTCCTGGCGCGCGATAGCTGACCGTTTTTTTCGCGGCCTGATCCATCTCCTCCGCCGTCATCAGCACGTGCGATTTGAGCTGCACGGCCCCACTCTGATTTACTGCGAGGCTGACCGCCGCCGCGGTCACCGCGTCAGGCACATCGACGATGAGGAACACGCCCGCGGTTCCAAAGGCGTAGTAGAAAGCCTCCACATTCCCACCGAGGCTCTTGACCATCTCGTCGACTGTCTTGCGTCTGGCGGAGCCACCCTCTTTCGCTAGTCCCTTGGCGCCCTCTGCGGTATAGGTCGCTTCCATGAGGTACTTGGGCATTTGAATCCTCTTGAGATGACGTTGGCACTCGAACTTCGGAACCTGCTCCGCAGACTGCATCGCCGATTCAATCTTGTGTGCGTGTCCATCGACGCACGGGGCGTTCGGCGGAACGCGAATGTGCCGCGAGCGAGCACCCCATGCAATGGAAGAGATCCCTGTCAGCTGCAACAGCGTTGGTCCAGATCACAAGCGACACAGCGACTTCGGGTGACATCGTCCAACCCCGAAATCGCTCCGCGTGAGTTCCCGGTGACTACCGGACGCAGAACGGCCGGCGAGCGATTCGCCGGCCGTTCTTCTACGTCGTTGTAAAAAGGTCACTTACATAGAGCGGGCGACCGGACTCGAACCGGCGACGTCCAGCTTGGGAAGCTGGCATTCTACCAACTGAATTACGCCCGCGACTGATCCGAATATAGGTCACCGCGCCAAGCCCAACAACCACGAGTCGCGGACATTCCCGGGACACGCAACCCACGGCTTCAGATTCTGCTTGACGCGGCCGATAAGAGTAGTACTGTATTAGTACAACGATACAGTACTCCTCTCGGCCCGGTCAAGATTGTTCTCTCGCATCGACCCCCGCAGCCCTACCCCGCTCTACGCCCAGATCGCCGCGCGCGTGAAGGTCGCCATCACCGCCGGCGAGCTTCGCCCAGGTGAAGGGCTTCCATCGGTGCGCAGCTTGGCCACCGAGCTGCGCGTCAATCCGGCGACGGTCGTTCAAGCCTATCGCCAGCTCGAGACGGACGGATGCGTCGAGATGCGGCAGGGCTCCGGAACCTTCGTCAGCGACGTCGCGCCCGAGCGGCGCGCGCGCGATCGCGCCGCCGAAGCGCGGCGACTCATTCGCACCTTCCTCGCCGACGCATCGCGCCTCGGCTTCACCCCGCGCGAGCTCGTCGCGCTGCTCAACGATGAGCTCAACGGCAAGCACGGGAGTCGATGATGACGGACCTGGCCATTCACACGCGCGACGTCTGCTATCGCGCCAGCAAGCGCTTCGCGATCGAGAACCTTTCCATCAACGTGCCGCCGGGCGCGATCTACGGATTTCTCGGACCGAACGGCGCCGGGAAAACGACGACCATCCGTCTGCTCCTCGGGCTGCTTCGCCCACGCTCGGGGCAGATCACCGTCCTTGGCCGCGACATGCCTAACGAATCGACAGCCGTGCTCGCGCGCACCGGCTATATCCCCGAGCGTCCGCACCTCTATCCGACCCTCACAGTCGCCGAGGCCATCACCTTTCATTCCGCGTTCTACCCGACGTGGGATGCAGCGTGGGCGAACCGTCTGGTCAAGGAGTTCTCACTCGAGCGCGGTCAGAAGATCGCGTCCATGTCGAAGGGCGAGACCGGCAAGTTGATGATGCTGCTCGCGCTCGCGCAGACACCCGACCTGCTGCTCCTCGATGAGCCGACCGATGGACTCGATCCCGTCGTCCGCCGGGACGTGCTCACCGCCGTCCTCGACTACGTCGCGCACCGGCACGCCACCGTGCTCATCTCTAGCCATCTCGTGCACGAGCTGGAGCGCTTCTGCGATTGGGTGGGCGTGATGGATCAAGGGCGGCTCGTCACCGAGCTGCCGATCGAGACGTTCAAGAACGGCATCAAGCGGATCCGCGTCTCTGGTGCGCCGAGCGAGATGATCGACGCGCCGTTCGTCTTGCTCGACCGCGACGCGCGCAATGGCACCGAGTCGTGGCTCGTGCGCGGTTGGGAAGAACCGATGCGCGGTTACCTCGAGACGCACGGCGCGACGGTGCGCGAGGTGCTCGACCTCGATCTGGAAGAAGGATTCGTCGAGCTGCTCCGCTCGTTCCGCCATCCAGAGCATTCCTCGGCATTGGGAGAGTCCTAGTGTTTCGCCAGATCTTCCTCACGCAATGGAAGTGGACGCGCGCGCCGCTGCTGATCGCGCTGCTGGCCGCGTTTGCGATCCCGATCTTGTCGATGAGCCGCGACGTCACGTACGCGATGTCGAGCTGGGATGCGCGCGATCTGCTCGAGCGGATGCGCACGATTGGGATAGCCTATTCGATCCTCGCCGCGACGCTCGGTCTCTTGCTCGGCACATCAGCATGGGCCGCCGATCATCGCGGGCGGCATGTCTACGCGCTGTCGCTGCCCATCGCGCGCTGGCGCTATGCGCTGTACCGTCTCGCATCGGGCGCGATTCTGCTGTTACTGCCGGCGCTCGCTCTGTGGATTGGCGCGCTGGTCGCGTCGCGGATCTCGCCGATCCCGGTTGGATTGCACGCGTATCCGAACGCGCTTGGCTTGCGCTTCATGCTCGCCGCACTCGTGGCCTACGCGCTCTTCTTCGCCGTCGCGGCGGGCACGGCGCGCACCGCGGCGATGGTCCTCGGCAGCATCGGCATGGTGCTCGCCGCGATGCTCCTGCTCAATGCGGCCGACGCCGCCCGTCCACTCATCGAGTGGTCGACGCAGGCGCTGTTCGCCTGGCCCGGACTGTTCGGTGTTTTCACTGGCCGCTGGATGCTGGTCGATGTCTGATCGCAGTGCGGTCATTCGCGCTGTTGCCGCGGTGATGCTGATAGCGTGGCCATCGCTAGGAGTTGCGCAATCTACGCTGCATTCACGCGTACCCGCCGCATCGACCGTGCGAGAAGACGTCGTAGTCGACTCACTCGTCGAGCGATACAATGCGGCGCGCGACGCGCAAGCGCGCACTGAGGCAGCCGCGCTAGTCACCTTGCCAAAGGACACCGTTCGCGCGGGCGCGCTCGTGATTCTCACCGACTCGTCGCTCCTCGAGACGACGCGGCGCGCCGCCGGAGACGCGTGGAGCGCGATCGACAAGACGTACGGATCGGCGGCTCGCGTGCTAACGGCCGAGCGATTCGTCATTCGTCTCGACGCTCCAGCATCGGACGAGGCGGTCGTTCTTCCACCGTGGGTGTCGACGCCGGTGAAGACGGCGCGCCTCATACAGGTGACAAACCTCGTTGGAAACAGTACGGCGGACGTGCTCCGCGTGGCGAACACTCGCGACTCGATGCTCGCAATCGCGCTACGCGCCCGGGCCACTCGTTTGATCGTGCCCTCGCTCGACTTGGCGCTCGTCGCCTGGCTCGGCGGTGCACCGAGTGCGTTGACGACGCGCGCCGAGCGAGATGGGGAGCTGTACACCGCGCTCGTGTTGTCAATCTCGCCGGCGGCGCACGAGTGCGTCGGCGGATCGATTTCGGCGTGCAGAACCTTGCTTGCGGTCGACGACATCCCCGACGTCGTGGGCGCTTGGTACGGATCGGCGCAAGCAAAGCGACTGCTGGTCAGCTCGCTCCGCGCGCGGCTTCGCCTTGGTCCGGACGCGTCGCGCTTCGACGCGTGCGTGTCGGGCGGCGCAGACTCGGTGTGCGATGCACTGCTCGCGACCGTGCCGCGCGACGCGATCGCACCGCCGCTCGATATCATAGCGCGTCACGATCTGCTCTTCTTCGCGCTGTCGCGCGGCGGCGCGGAATCCTTTCCGCGATTGCTTGCCACGCACGGAAGCTTGTCGACGCGACTCGCCGCGGCGGCCGGAACGCCAGCCGATTCGCTCATCAATGAATGGCGCGCGCATGTGATCGCATCCGCGCCGCCGCCCGTCACGCTCACGCCGCGCACCGCCTGGATGGCGCTCGGCTGGATCGTGTTGCTCGGCCTCATTGCGACTCGGAGCTCCCGATGGCGCTGACTTTCAATCGATGGCTCGCGATCGCGCTCGTGGCGTGTGCGGCCATCGCGTATGCCGGCCGCGCGCGATCAGCATCGGCCCGGCGATTCGATCCCCTCGCGTGGTTGCACTCCGGCAACGAATCACGTCAATCGGCGAGCAGAGCTCGGCTCGTGCTCGAGATGGCGGTCGTGCGCGCGCGTACGCTCGCTCGCCGCGATTCGATCGTTCCGCTCCTTCACGGCACCGCTGCGACGCCGGAGATACGTTACGGGCCCGGCGTGCCTGCCGTAGTTCGTGCGCGACTGGAACAGGCGGTGGCTCGCGAATGGGCGCTGGTCGATGCGGCGCCGGCGAGCGGCGTGCGCGTGGCGATGCTCGTCGTCCTCGACACCGCGCCGCTGCCGCGCGGTGTCGAGCGCATCGGATATCAGCGCGTCGCCGATCAAACCGTCTTTCTGCCGTCGGCGACGGATCAGCGGACATGCTTGGTGACCTTCGCCCTGGGACCTTATGCAGTCGGGCCGGGAATCCATCCGGCCTTCGACGATGTGCTCGACCACGTGCTCGGACCGTGCGTGTTCTACGCCGCCTTCGGGCATCCCGGTCCGGCGATCGATGCGTGGCTTCGCGGCCGGCACTTCGATCTCGCGTATAACGCCGCGTGGAATCGCCCATCGATCGCGATGCATCGGCGACCCGGCGATGTGGACGATTCGTTCGACGGAAGTGGGCAACCGCTCGATGCGGTGGCTTGCATGGGTGGGGACCGCGCGCGCTGCGTCGCTATCGTAGCCGACACTGCAACGCGAAACGAGTTCGCCTTTCTTCGTCCGACTACCTCACCCGATGTGATCAAGCCGAGCGATCTTTGGGGAAGCGACCTCCTGCTCAACGGGCAGTGGTTTCTCTCCGACATCGTGCACGAGCACGGGCGCGAGAAATTCGCGCGCTTCTGGACGTCGAGCTTGCCGTTGACCGGCGCATTCCAATCGGCGATGGGCGAATCGTTCGGCGACTGGGTGCACAGCTGGACGACGGCGCGCTACGGCGCGATGCATGTCGGGCCATCGCCGCGATGGCTGAGTGCCGCGGAGTTGTTCGCGTTGGCGATCGCGCTTTCGCTCGCGACGGTGTGGTTGAGCAGCCGCCGTCACGTCGCGTGAACGAAAAAAGCGCCCGCGAGATTCTCGCGGGCGCTCGGTGATCGA
This sequence comes from Gemmatimonadota bacterium, assembly GCA_030948535.1. Taxonomy (GTDB): domain Bacteria; phylum Gemmatimonadota; class Gemmatimonadetes; order Gemmatimonadales; family Gemmatimonadaceae; genus JALZAE01. The sequence goes on from JALZAE010000365.1 coordinate 6,521, forward strand.
CGTGGGATACTGCTCGCAGAGCCAGCGGTCGGGATTGAACCGACGACCGCTCGATTACGAATCGAGTGCTCTACCACTGAGCTACGCTGGCCGTTCCTCTGGTGACAGTTGCGGCGCCGGCACGTAACGAACGGCCGGCACGGACTCGCCACCCACATGCCCTGGCGCGGACTCGAACCGCGCCGCCTTACGGCACCACCCCCTCAAGATGGCGTGTCTACCAATTTCACCACCAGGGCCAACAACCCATAACGGGACCGATGGGGATCGAACCCACGACCTCCGCAGTGACAGTGCGGCGCTCTAACCAGCTGAGCTACGGCCCCAATCCAATTTCCAACTCCAACTTTCAGCGCCCCCGTCGATAGCCCCAACGGGAGTCGAACCCGTCTCTGCACCTTGAAAGAGTGCCGTCCTAACCGATAGACGATGGGGCCGACGGGCGGGCATAGCGGTAACGGGATTCGAACCCGTGTTCCAGCCTTGAGAGGGCCGTGTCCTAGTCCCCTAGACGATACCGCCGCAATGCTGCGCCTTACATCCACTTCATCCCACGTTGTCAAACAGCCAGTCGAGCTCGCCCACAGGCCCGGAGGGAATCGAACCCCCAACCGCTGGTTTTGGAGACCAGTGCTCTACCAATTGAGCTACGGACCTTCGAGAGCCAGGTATTAGGTGATAGGGTTGAGGTGTTGAGGGCCAGTGCTTAGCGTCGTGCCGCGCCCTCAACACCTAACCCCTAACCCCTAACACCTGACACCTGGTTATCAGGGTGACTGAGGGGACTTGAACCCCCAACCCCCGGAGCCACAGTCCGGTGCTCTAACCAGTTGAGCTACAGCCACCATGTACGGCCATGCATCTTAACGGACACCCACCGTTGAATCAACGGCGGGTGTGGGGTGTCGGGTGTGGGGTGTGGTTAGAACAAAAATCCTCGTATTGACCACACCCTACACCCCACACC
>JALZAE010000369.1 GCA_030948535.1 Gemmatimonadota bacterium
ATCACCGCGAGGTCGATGGGATCCTTGTCTTCCGCGCGGGACGCCAGCGCGGCGAACAGCACGACCTGATCGGCGGTCGCGCCCTCGATGCAAAATGGATCGCCGAGCGTCAACTTGTTTTCCGTCAACGTGCCCGTCTTGTCGGAGCAGAGGACGTCGATGCCGGCCAACTCTTCGATCGCGGCCAGGCGTGTGACGATCGCCTGCTTCGCCGCCAACAGCCGCGCGCCGACCGCCATCGTCACCGAGAGCACCGTTGGCATGGCCACCGGGATCGCGGCCACCAAGAGCACCAAGGCGAACTGCAGCGTCGTGAGCACCGGATCGCCGCGGAAGAGCGCGACGGTGACGATCAGTACCACGAGCGCCACGGCGAGCACGATCAGGTAGTCGCCGATCTTGAGCACGGCGCGCTGAAAATGACTCACCGTATGCGCTTCCTGCACCAGCTGCGCGGTCTTGCCGAAATACGTGTCGGTCCCCGTAGCGTACACCAGCGCGTCACTCTCCCCCTGCCGGATGATCGACCCCGAGAACACTGCCTCACCCGGCTTCCGCGTGGCCGGCAGCGACTCGCCGGTGAGCGCGGATTGGTCCACCTCCACCGGATCGCCATCGAGCAACCGCGCGTCCGCCGGGACAATGTCGCCGAGCCGTACACGGATCACGTCGCCCGGCACCAGCTCGCGCGCCGGCGGGGTCACCCACTTGCCGTCGCGTTTCACAGTGGCCGTGACAGCGAGCTTTTTCTTCAGCGCGGCGATGGCGTTACCCGCCTGGTGTTCCTCCCAGAATCCAACCACAGCGTTGGATGCGAGCAATACCAGAATGATCACGAAGTCGAGCCAGTGATGCACGACGGCGGACAGGATCACCGCCCCCTCGATCATCCAAGGAATCGGGCCCCAGAAGTAGGTGAGGAATTTCAGAAGCGGATTGTCCTTCTTTTCCTCGATCTCGTTCGGCCCGTACTTGGTCAGGCGCTGCGTCGCTTCGGCTTGGCTGATGCCGTTTGGCGAGGATGCCAACTGCTTCTCTACGGCTGCCAGCGGCAGCGTCGTCAGATCGTCGGCGGGCGCGGACTGCGTGCCGGGCTTTGCACCAGGCTTGGCGCCAGCCATCGCGTCTGACTTCACGTCTGACTTTGCGTCCGGCTTTTCGTCTGGAGTCGGCGTATCCGGAGCGGCGACAGTCACGCTAGGATCGGCGGCCGCTTCGACGTTCGGTTTCATGCAACCGTTACCTCATGGCCGGGAGGTCGGCGATGCTTGCCGCTGCGTACTCGGACGAAACGCCAGGTTCTCGGTCATGATGTAGACGGCCATGGCAACCAGCATGAGAACGACGCCGATCCTGAAGCGCCAATCGCGATGCGCTCGCCTCCAGTACGCAGTGTGGCTACTCATGAGTGCCGCCTCCGATCGATGCCATCTCGAACGATGCCGAATCCACTTCCCCCTCATCGTCGCTCGGCCATTTCCAGTTGCGAATCTCGGGCATGTCCTGGCCGTGCGCCTCGATGTACTGCGTGTGCTCGATGAGCTTGTCCTTGACCATCTGCTTCAGGTACGCGCCCTTCGCGCCGAGGTGCGGTACGCGATCAACGACGTCCTGGACGAGATGGAATCGGTCCAGATCGTTCTGGACGCGCATGTCGAACGGCGTCGTGATCGTGCCTTCTTCCTTGTATCCGCGCACGTGCAGCTTGTGGTTGGTCCGGCGATAGGTGAGCCGGTGCACGAGCCACGGATAGCCGTGAAAGCCGAACACAATGTGCTTGTCGGTGGTGAACAACGAGTCGTAGTCGCTGTCGCTCAGGCCGTGCGGATGCTCCGTGCTCGGCTGCAGCCGCATGAGATCGACGACGTTGATCACGCGGATCTTGAGGTCGGGCAGATGCTCGCGCAGGATCGACACCGCGGCGAGGATCTCCAGTGTCGGCGTGTCTCCGCAGCACACCATGACCACGTCCGGCTCTTCGCCCTGGTCGTTGCTGGCCCATTGCCAGATGCCAATGCCCTCCGTGCAGTGGACCACCGCCTCCTCCATCGTCAGCCACTGGGGCAGCGGATGCTTCCCCGCCACGACGACGTTCACATAGTGCCGGCTACGCAGGCAGTGATCGAACACCGACAGGAGGCAGTTCGCATCGGGCGGGAGGTATACGCGCACGATGTCCGCCTTCTTGTTGATGACGTGGTCGAGAAAGCCGGGATCCTGATGCGTGAAGCCGTTGTGATCCTGTTGCCAGACGTGCGAGGCGAGCAGGTAATTCAGTGACGCGATCTTGCGGCGCCAGGGCAATTCCGCGGTCACCTTCAGCCATTTGGCGTGCTGGCTGAACATCGAGTCGACGATGCGAATGAACGCCTCGTAGCTGTTGAACAGGCCGTGCCGTCCCGTGAGCAGATAGCCTTCCAGCCAGCCCTCGCATTGATGCTCGCTCAACATGGAGTCGACGACCCGGCCGGCCGGCGCCAGGAACTCGTCGTTGCCCACCGTGCGCGCGTCCCACTGCCGATCGGTTGCTTCGAAGACGGCTCCCAGCAGATTCGACAGCGTTTCGTCGGGGCCAAAGATCCGGAAGTTGCGGTGATCTTGATTCAGCCGCGCGACGTCGCGGAGGAATCTGCCGAGCACGATGGTGTCCTGGCCATCGACCGCGCCCGGCGACGGCACATGCACCGCGTGCGCGCGAAAGTCCGGCATCCGCAAGTCCTGCAGTAGCAGTCCGCCGTTGG
>JALZAE010000421.1 GCA_030948535.1 Gemmatimonadota bacterium
CTTCGCGAACGACCGCTCGCGCCCGCTCACCGGGCGCGGCGTGCGGCGGGTCGCTGACGTGAAGAAGTGACAACAACGCGACGACGGAGAGCATCCGACGCTAACCGATACGCCGCGCTCTCCTCCCTGACAAGGTCACGCGAGTTCAGGACTACCGAATGAAGGTGCGACCGCCGGCCGAGAGATGATGCGCGTCATAGGTGAAGTCGACAGCGAGCGTACCGGTTCGTCCGCGAAATATCAGCGTGTTGCCAATGATCGAATACGACCCGGCATCAGCCTGCTGCGAGTCGCCCGTGACGGAGGTGCCGCTGACACTCCCCGATGTGTACGAGCTCGACTGCCACGCGAAACGGCCCCGGCCGTCGAACTCGACGGTCTCGTCGTGCCCGGTAGAGATCGAGCCCGAGCCGCCGCGATCTGAAGATCCGCTATAGAGCGTCCACTTCCCGCCGATCGCTTGCATCAACGTTTGATTCAACACCGGCGCACCCATAACGAGGGTGGCGAGGAGCTTGTCGGCGGAAGCGCGGGTTTGCTCGAGCTGCTGCGGCGCGGCTACGCCGAGCAGGTTGAGCCCGGTGCCGTGCGGAGAGATCACGCAGGTGTATACGGCACGAAGATCCCGGTCCGTGCGATCGCGCAGCTGCAGCGTCATGGAGAGCGCGGGCATGTTCGCGACGCGCGATTGTACCGGCGGCGACATTGGCTGTCCGACGATGCCCAGCGTGCTGAGGAACGCGGACAGATCCTTCACTGCCTCGTCGGTCGTGGTGTAGGCACCGGGACCGACGTAGAGGCTCGATCCCTCCGGGCCCTCGAGCACGCGCAAGCGCCCGACGTCCTGCGCAGTGCGCCAGCCCGCGGGAACATCGTAGCGCACGTTCCAGGCGGCGCCCGCCGGCTGCACCTGCGCGGCAAGGGTCACGGGTGCGACGAGCAACGCGATTGTGGCGACTCCTGTGCGGGCGATGCGCATGCGTTCCTCCGGAATGAGCCGGTGCTCCGCGAGTTGAGATGCAGCGCGGCGCGAGTGGCGAGCGGCCACCACTCGCGGCGCCATCGATCACTGCCCAAGACGGAAGATCACTCCGACCGAGAGCAGCACATCACTCTGCAGCTTGCTCTTCGACTTCGTCGATCCGACTCCGAAGCTCGCCGAGTACAGGTAATCGTCAAGATCGACGCGCCAGGCGACCGTGCCGCTGATCGGAACGCGCCAGCCGGCGCCGAGGGCGAGCGCGAGATCGCTGCGTCCGTCGGCGCTTCCATAGGCGGTACCGCCATGTGCCACCATGCCAAGCCCGCCCGACAACCGCAGTGCCGATCCGATGCTATCCGGACGCCAAGCGAGGCGAATCGAGCTCGCGCCGAGCTGGGCCGATTGCGTGCGGCTGGTCGAGGAGCCGGACTCTTTTGCGTTGCTGCGCACATAGGCGAACGTCGCCTCCGCGCCATAGTGCCCGCCCTTCCACCAGGTGCCGCGCGCGCCGATGAGAAATCCCGGCTGCTGGTGCATCGTCAGGCCTCTCGCTTCGGCGATGTTCGTCGGCGCGACGAAGGCGCCGGCGAACGGAGAGAGCTCGAACTTCTGGGCGCGTGCCGAGACGGGCATCGCGAGCGCACAAGACGTGGCGAGCGCCGATGCGTAGTTGAGCACTCGGTTCATGACAGCGCCCTCCGCGTCTGGACCCAGGCGTGGAATCGATCGCGCTCAATCAGCATCCCCATCTCGGTGAGACGGCGCTCGACGAAGTGGTCAACTGGCTCCAGGCCGGGACCCGTGGGGCGCGCGCGATGGATGGCGGACAATGCGTCGTACTCGCGGCCGAGCTGTGCGAACACGGCGGCGACGTCTCCCGTCGTGCATCCGTAGGTGCCGCAATCGTAGCCGGCGCCGAAATCGTTGATCATTGCCGAACCGGACGTGTCGTATTTGTCCTCTTTCGGACAGGCGGCGGCACCGGTTGCCACGGCGAGCAATGCGAGAAGGGCGAGTCTGCGGCCGGTGCGCATCATGCGCTCCTCCGTGCCGAGCAGTGCAACTGCAGAGAGCCGCGCATGTGATCTCCTGAGAAAGAGAGGTTGTCCATCACACGCACCAGCCCGCCGAAGATTCTCACACCGTACAAAGAAAAGCGGCACCGGGAAATCCCGGCGCCGCTTCCTACGACGAACACAATTCAGTTATCGGATCAGTTGTCAGTCGAGTCGTCAGTTCAAAACGCAGTCACTGACATCTAACGTCTGACATCTGACATCTGCCTTTAGTACATCCCGCCCATGCCGCCGCCACCGGGGCCGCCCGACGGAGCGCCGCCACCCTTCTCTTCCTTTCTCTCGACGACGATGCATTCCGTCGTCAGGAGGAGGCCCGCGATCGACGCCGCGTTCTGCAGCGCCGTGCGCGTCACCTTCGTCGGGTCGATCACGCCGGCCTCGACGAGGTTTTCGTAGGTGTCGGTGAGCGCGTTGTAGCCGTACTTGTCGTCCTTGCTGGAGCGAACCTTCTCGACGACGATCGAGCCTTCACCACCCGCGTTCTGCACGATCATGCGGATCGGCTCTTCGATCGAGCGACGGATGATCTCGACGCCAATCTGCTCTTCCGGGTCCTCGAACTTGAGACCCTTGAGCGCGCGCTGTGCGCGCAGCAGTGCGACGCCGCCGCCGGGGACGATGCCTTCCTCGACCGCCGCACGCGTGGCGTGCAACGCATCCTCGACGCGCGCCTTCTTCTCCTTCATCTCGCTCTCAGTCGCGGCGCCAACGTTGATCACCGCCACGCCGCCGGCAAGCTTCGCCAGCCGCTCCTGGAGCTTCTCCTTGTCGTAGTCGGAGGTCGACTTCTCGATCGTCGACTTGATCTCCTTCACGCGACCCTGGATCTGATCTTCCGTGCCCGCGCCATCGATGATCGTCGTGTTGTCCTTGTCGACGACGATGCGCTTGGCCTTACCGAGGTCGGTGACGACCGCGTTCTCGAGCTTGAAGCCGACTTCCTCGGAGATCACCTGGCCGCCGGTGAGCACCGCGATGTCCGCCAGCATCGCCTTGCGGCGATCGCCGAAGCCCGGCGCCTTGACGGCGGCGATGCGCAGCGTGCCACGGAGCTTGTTGACGACCAGCGTCGCCAGCGCCTCACCTTCGATGTCCTCGGCGATGATCAGCATGGGACGTCCAAGCTGGGCAACCTTCTCGAGGATCGGGAGCAGGTCCTTCATCGACGAGATCTTCTTGTCGTGGATCAGGATGAGCGCGTCCTCGAGGACGGCTTCCATCTTCTCCGGATCGGTGACGAAGTACGGCGAGAGATAGCCGCGGTCGAACTGCATGCCGTCGACCGTCTCCATCGTCGTCTCGAGGCCACGCGCTTCCTCGACCGTGATGACGCCATCCTTGCCGACCTTCTCCATCGCGTCCGCGATCAGTCCGCCGATCTCGGCATCGTTGTTCGCCGAGATGCTGCCGACCTGCGCGATCTCCTTCTTGCCGGCGGTCGGAACGGAGATCTTCTTGAGCTCCTCGACGACGGCGGCCACGGCCTTGTCGATGCCGCGCTTGAGCGCCATCGGATTGACGCCGGCCGTCACGTTCTTGAGTCCTTCCCGGAAGATCGCCTGGGCGAGCACCGTCGCGGTGGTCGTGCCATCACCGGCGAGGTCGCTCGTCTTGGTGGCGACTTCCTTCACCATCTGGGCGCCCATGTTCTCGAGCGGATCCGCGAGCTCGACTTCCTTCGCGACGGTGACGCCGTCCTTGGTCACGGTCGGGGCGCCGAACTTCTTGTCGATGACGACATTTCGGCCCTTCGGTCCGAGGGTGACCTTCACTGCCTCGGCGAGCTGGTCGACTCCGCGCTTGAGAGCGGCGCGCGCGTCGGTGTTGAAATGGAGTTCTTTCGCAGCCATGTGTAATTCCTTTGTGGAGACGGAAGTCGAATGCGCGTCAGTCGTGTGCCGGCGAAGCGTGAAGAGTCACGCGCCGCGGCTGACGCTTCAGGAAATCACGGCGAGCACATCGGTCTCGCGCAGAATCAGATACTGCTCGTTGTCGAGCGTGACTTCAGTGCCGCTGTACTTTCCGTACAGCACCTTGTCGCCGACCTTGACGTCCATCGGCACGCGCTTGTCCTTCTCGAAGCGACCGGGGCCGACGGCAACGATCTCGCCCTGCTGGGGCTTTTCCTTGGCGGTGTCGGGGATGTACAACCCGCCACGCATCTGCTCCGAATCCTCGAGGGCCCGGATGACGACACGGTCCGCAAGCGGACTGACATTGACCTTCACAGACGCTGGGTTCTTGGTGGCCATGAGAAGCGCCTCCTTCGGTTATGGGTATCACGCGATCGAATTGATAAGCGGCAGTTAGCACTCGATCGACAGGAGTGCTAACACCCTCAAGTTAGCCCACTCGGAGGCCCGAGTCAACCCCGAGAGCCTAGAGTAAATCAAGTAGCCTATATATCGCCTGGAGAACGATTTACGCGACAACGACACGCCTAATTGACAATCGTTCGAAACGCGCTCTCGGAACCGTCGCGGATCAGGCAAAAAGCGCGAGAACGGCGACGTCGGACAGGACCCACGCAGCCAGGGCCGAATACATTCCTCGCTTGTGCTCGGCCGGTTCCATCGCGCTCGCCCTCGTCAGCCAGCGTGCAAGCATCGCCATCCAGGTGATCAACGCCAGACCGAGGATGAGCCACCGCGACGCGCGGGCTCCCTCGATCGCGGCCAGCGCCGCGAAGCAGGCGAAGGCGACGATCGCCGACAGGAGCGACACGGCGAGGCTGCGCCGCGCACCGAGGAGGATCGCCAACGTGCGATCTCCGCGACGAGCATCGGCGTCGAGCTGATAGAGCTGCGTCAGCGGATAGAGTGCCGCGAACAGCGCGCCGAATCCAACGAAGATCAGCAGCGCCGATCGCGTCATCGGACGATCGGTGATCGCCCAGCCGGCAAGCGGCGTCAGCGCGCCGAACCCGACGATGTTGATTACCCAATCGGCGCCCGGTACCGCCTTCAGCCGAGCCGGCGGCGCGCTATACAGAATCGACATCGCGAAGCACAGCGCGTACGCCACGAGAAACGGCGTCGGATACGCGAACGACCACAGCAGACCGGCGAGCATCAGCGCGAAGCCGAACAGCGCCAGATATCGCGGTGGCGGCGGCGGCGCATCGAGATAGCCGACATCGTCGACATCGGCATCAAAGGCGCTGTTGAAAGCGAGCGTGCCGCCGTTCAGCAGCAGCACCCAGATCACCAGCACCGCCACCGCGGTCGGCGCGTAGATCCACAGCGTCACTGGATGCAACCCGACGGCGATCACCAACCCGAGGAGGGTGTGTGCCGCCATGATGGGCCACTCGCGCGGCCGCAGATGCAACAGATAGCTGAAGCCGTCGCCCGGCAACAGCGCGTAGCCGATGCGCCGGCCGAGCGATCGCGATCGCCACGCGCCGACAGCGGTCGTCACGTGCCCGGGGACTCGCGCAGGATCTCGTACGCCATGCGCAATCCGTGGAGCGTCAGATACGGCTCGACCTCGTCGATCTCCTCGCACAACGGCGCGATCACCTCCGCGAATCCCCCGGTGGCAACGACCTTAGGCACGATGTCCGTCGGCCACTCGCGCTTGATGCGCCGAACGAGACCGTCGATCGCGTCAGCCGTGCCGAACATCACCCCGGAGCGGATGCAGTCATCGGTGCGCTTCCCGATCGCGTGCGCCGGCGCCACGAGCTCCGTCGCCGGCAGCTGCGATGTGCGACGCACGAGCGTGCTGGCGGAGATCCCGAGCCCCGGCGCGATGATGCCGCCGAGAAAGACGGCGTCGGCCGTGATGCAGTCGTACGTCGTCGCGGTGCCAAGGTCGACGACGATCGTGTCGACGCCATACATGCGGCTCGCGGCGAGGGTGTTGACGATGCGATCCGCGCCGACCGTCAACGGCTCGTCCACTTGCAAACGGATCGGGAGCGCGGAGCGTCCGCTGATGACCACGGGCCGCGCGCCGAGCCATCGAGTGCAGGCTTCGACGAGCGGCGCCGTGACGGGCGGCACGACGCTGGCGATCGCGCCGCCGTGAATCGCGGCCGCGCCGTCGTCGAGCGTCCGCAACAATCCGTCGAGCACGAGACCGAGCTCGTCGGACGTGTGCGACGCGTTGGTGGTCAGCCGCCAATGCGCCGCGAGCGCGGGCGTATCCGCGCCATCTCCGTTCGCGAACACGCCGATGGTCGTCTCGGAGTTTCCGACATCGAACACGATAATCATGACTGGTCCTCCAGGACGAGTGAACCCGCGCGACAGGTGATCGCTTCCCCGCCCTCCGGGGCGCGCACGAGGAGCGATCCGCGCGCGTCGATGCCGTGCACGATGCCACGCGCCGGCGCGCTGCAGCTTCGCCCCGCGGCGAGATCGCGCGTGCGCCACGCGGCCATCTCCCGGTCGCTCAGCTCGCCGGACGCGCTAGCCGCCGCGCGAAGCGCCGGAACGAGCTCAGCGAGCACGGTCACCCGATCGGTGCCGGCGGTGAGCGACGCGGCGCCATCGACGCCGGCGGGCACCTTCACATTCACACCGAATCCGATGGCGACCCAATCGATCCGGTCCTCACGCCACCGGCTCTCCACGAGGATGCCCGCGAGCTTGCCACTTCCCACAAACAGATCGTTCGGCCACTTCACCGACACGCGCTCGCCGGCGAATCGGTCGAGCACCGCGGCGGCGCGTAGGCCGAGGCGGATCGAAAGCACCTGCAGCGCGGCGGGATCGCGCGGCCGCTCGATGAGCGTCAGCCAGATCCCCGCGCCGCGCGCCGAGGACCACGCGCGTCCATTCCTGCCGCGCCCGGCGCTCTGCGCGTCGGCGAGCACGAGCGTTCCGGAAGACGCGCCGCCGGCGGCCAGGCCGTGCGCGACGTCGAGCGTCGACGGCACGTCATCGAACAGCGCGACCTCGGGCAAATCGAGCAGCGCGCGCAGCTCGCCCGCGTCGCGGCCGTCGTACCGTGCGGACGCGCTCACCGGCCGCTGTACACCAGCGCGAGCACGACTCCACCGAGCACGAGCCGGTAGAGCGCGAAGATGCCGTAGCTGTGCCGCGACACGAAGCGCAACAGAATGG
>JALZAE010000426.1 GCA_030948535.1 Gemmatimonadota bacterium
CGTCCTTGTCGAGATTGCGAAGCGCGACGCCCATGGACGCCTTGCCCGTTGACGATGCCATGGGCGGCTGCTGTTGCGGGAATTGCGGCTGCTGTTGTGGAAACTGCGGCTGCTGCTGCGGGAACTGCGGCTGGTTGCGTGGCTGCTGCGGATCCTGCTGCGGCGGCGGCTGTGGAAATTGCGGCTGCTGCTGCGGCTGTTGCTGCGGGTACTGCCGAGGCTGCTGCGGAAATTGTGGATCATCCGTGTTGCCCCGGCCGCCGCCTCTGCCGTACGAGAAGCTCATCTCCATCGCCTGCAAGAAACCCTTCGCGTTCTGGAACTCGCTCGTCGGCGAGCTTATGATGAAGGCATACTCCTCACTTCCGCGCATCAACCCGACGAGGCGGAGCACCGACGGCGTGCCGCGCGGGCTCATACCGTTGTACATCACGTAGTACGCGGGTGCGCCGCCGACCTGGAATTCGCCCTTGTTGATCAGCTGCAGATTGCGCCACTGCTGGGACATTTGTTGGCTGAGTGCGCCCGCGATCTGATCGGGCGACTGGACTCCTGAAAAGGGCGTCACCGTCAGGCTCACCGATCCGTTGGTGAAGGTGACGCTGCCGTTTTGCGCGATGGAGTTCCAGTCATCGGGAATCGTCAGCGAGAATCGGCCATTGGGATCCCGGTACGGTTGGCCGCGCTGTGCGGACAGTTGGCTCGCGGACGCGCAGAGCGTGGCAAGCAGAAGCGCGGTAGACAGGCGGACTCGAAGCATGGAGCTCTCCTCTGCCGATGAGGTCGTCGGGCAATCGCGAGCGGCAGTCTCTCACCGGAAAGGCGTAGCGAGACGGCCGGAGGGATCATGCCCCCTCTCGCGCGGGCGCGCGAGGTGCCGTCATGCGAAATGGTCGTGGCCAGGCGAGATTCAGGGATGAACAGTTCAGGAGAGGGTCGGGCCCAGCGATCGCCGCACGGGCCGCATTGGTCGATCTACGCGCTCGCGCTGCTGTTCGCGGCCGCGGGGGTGTTGCACTTCGTGGTGCCGCGCCCGTTCGAGCGGATCGTCCCGACATGGATTCCAGATGCGCCTCTCGTCGTGGCCATCAGCGGCATTGCTGAAGCACTCGGCGGAATTGGACTATTGGTGGCCGGCACGCGCCGCATGGCCGGCGTCGGATTGATCGCGCTCTTGATCGCGGTCTTTCCGGCGAACGTGCACATGCTCCAGCTCGGGTACACGGATGGCTCGTCGCAGCTGTGGCAGGCATTTCTCTGGATTCGCCTTCCACTCCAACCGTTGCTCATATGGTGGGTGTGGCGAGTGGCGGCGCGACCGGGAGCACGCGGGGTGTGAAGGACGTAGCAAAGCTGCGGGAGATGGGGCCACCCTTCGACAACTTCACCGTCGCTCTGCCCGACGCGCCGGACGTCGACGGCAAGGTGATCGTACGGCTGGAGGAGGAGTCCGTCGTCTCGCTCGCCGCGCGCTATTGCGAGCTCGACGCATTTCCTGACGCGATCGCCGAGCTTGGCGGGCTTCGCCGCCTCGACCTCACGGGCAACAAGCTGTCGCGCATTCCCGAGAGTCTTGGGCGACTCACCAAGCTCGAGGAGCTCTTCCTCGGATTCAATCATCTCAGCAGTCTGCCGGAGAGCATCGGCGATCTGAGCAACCTCGTCGAGCTCTATGTCTACGACAATCACCTGACGCATCTCCCGGCGCGCATCGGCAATCTGTCGAAGCTGTCCGTGCTCGATCTGAACAGAAACGCCGTCACCGAGTTCCCGGACACGATCGGCGAGCTGCACGCACTCGTGATGCTCTACGCCAGCACCCTTCGGCTGACGAGTCTTCCCGCCTCGATCGGACGCATGCGCTCGCTCGCCTACCTCAACGTGAGCAAGAACATGATCGCCGCGTTGCCGCACAGCATCGGCGACTTGCAGCGCCTCGTCGAGCTGAGAATCTGTGACAATGATCTGACCGAATTGCCGCCATCGATCGGCGCGTTGGCGCAGCTCAAGGAGCTGCACGCCAAGAGCAATGCGCTCACCGCGCTGCCGAAGACGATCGGCCTCCTGCCGAATCTGAGAAGGCTGTACCTGACCGACAACGATCTCGCCGCCTTGCCGAGCTCGATGGGTGCGCTGACGACGCTGACGACGCTCGACCTTCGCAACAATCAGCTGACCAGCCTGCCCGAATCGTTCGCCGAATTGACCGCGCTGGTCGAACTGGATCTCCGAGCGAATCCACTCGTCGCGCTCGACGATCGCATCGGCGACCTTCCGCGTCTCGACCGGCTCGATCTGCGATGGACACGCATCGCATCGCTCCCGGCGTCCATCCGCGCCCGCGCTGAGCGCGGATGCACGGTGTGGCGATGACCGGCCCACACGAGCGGCCGTACTCGATACGCGACGCCGTCATTCTCGTCTGCGCCGTGACGTTGGGCGGCATCGCGGCAGCGCTGCTCCAAATGCGGCTGACCTCCGTATTGAGTGCGGGCGTCGCACGGGACATTGCCGTCGCCGCGGGCACCGCCATCACCGGCGCGACGCACGGGCGACTGTCCCACCGGCACAACTGGTGGTCGGTGCTGGCGGGATTTGCGGTCAGCGCTCCCATCGTCTATTGCGTGATGCGCGCCGTGCACGCCGCGTTCGGATCCTGACCTTCTGCTGAGAGCATTCCATGGACTTCTGGGTTTTCGTCATCGTGATGACCGGCATCTCCTCGGCCACCACCGTCGCGGTGAAGATCGTGCAGCGATGGCGGTCGAAACGGTACGACTTCGAGAAGCTCGAGGCGCGCTTGGCGCATATCGAGAGCATCGTCGAGACATCGGCGCTGGACGTCGAGCGGATCGCCGAGTCGCATCGGTTCACCGCCAAGCTGTTGGCGGAGAGATCGGCGGCCGGCAGACCAATCGAATTGCCACCGACCGCGACGTGAGCACGCTCACTCCATCAGATCCGGAGTTTCGCACGCGCGTGCACTCGAGCTTCGCGAGTCAGCGTCACATGGCGACGCTCTCCGCCACGCTCGACGAGGTGGAGCCGGGCAGGGTCGCCATTCGTCTTCCGTACTCGGAGTCGTTCACGCAGCAGAATGGCTTCATGCACGCAGGTGCGATCGCGTCGGTGGCCGACAGTGCGTGCGGCTACGCGGCGTATACGCTGGTGCCGCCGACGGTGAACGTGCTCACCGTCGAGTACAAGGTGAATCTGATCGCGCCGGCGCGCGGGGTGGCGTTCATCGCGCGGGCGGAAGTGTTACGAGCCGGGCGCACCCTGACCATCTGCCGCGCCGATGTGATCGCGCTCGCGGCCGACGGCGATGCGAACGGTCAGATGGTGGCGACGATGCTCGCGACGATCATGGCCGTTGCGCCGACACATCGGTGATGACGAAGGTGAACAGATACTCCGTCCGCAGCCCTTCGATCTCGAGCGGAAGAAGCAGCGCCATCGAGCGGCCGATGTACTTGCGACGCAGCTCCGTGATCCGGTCGGCGATCTCGGCGCGCGATGCATCCGGTGCGGGCAAGAGCGGCGCGATGCGCGCCTGACGTCCCTCGCCGATGTGGATGAGCTGCACGTTGTCCGCGGGCACCACCGCATCGGAGATGGTCGCCCCACGCAGCACGATCGTGGGGGGCTGCGTTGCGGAACGGTCACCGAACTCGCGACCGGCGTTGACGTGCATGAGCCGGCCGCTGCGGCCGGCGACATCGACGAACGCCGCGTCGTTCCAGAGAATGCGCAGCGCGTGCGTCGTCCTGTTACCGAGCGTGAAGTGGAGCGCGTCGGCGGTCGGGTAGATACCGATCACCAGCGCGCTGTCCTGGTAGAGGAATGGTGTGACGCCGCCATCGTTGCTCCGGGGCACCTCACCGGCCATGGCCGAGGACTCTGCCGGTCTCGACGTGTCGCCGGCGCCGACGACCTCGCCGTTGGCCACCGCGTGCACGTGCTGCTGCACCGCCCGTCCCACCTCGAGATCAAACGCTTGTGTGGGAAGAAGTGCCATGCTCGACTCGCCGAACCGCGCCGGCGCCGAGCTGCTCGTCCGCTCCACATCGGCGAGCGCGATGGCGTAGTGAATGCCCTGCGGCGAAATCGTGCGCTCGACGGTGTTGCGCACCGCGTCGCGCGCCTGGTGCACGCTCGTACACGCGCCGAGCACGACGGCTGCGATCGAAATCGCGATCGCGCTCGGCGCGCGCATCGAATGTGGCGCGCGCGGGCAAGGCGCCAAGGCGGCGCCAGGACTCACCGGCATGTCGATCTCCGAAACACGTGGGGGGGTCGAACGACCAGCAGCGTGCGGGGTGGGGGGTAGAAATCCCCGGGCTCTCCCGCCAGGCCCGAGCGGTGGGGCAGCGATCATACGGCGAGGACCGCGGAAGCGCAAACGTCTGGTTACACCGCCGCCTCGCGTCGTGTATGATGATGCCCGGTTGCGCCGCGTTCTGTGACCTAAGGGCGCAAACGCACCCACGACCGGTAATTCTTTGGCGCGTCGAGCCTTTTTAGCCTCTTCCACGCCGTCAGGATCTGCGCGCTCGTCGCGCCAGGCTCGGCCGCGACGAAGTCGCTGATGAAATTGATGTAGCGCCCGGTGGGGGCCTGCGCGAAACGTCCCTCGGTCTGATTCAGCCGAACGTATTCTCGGACCAGAGCCGCGTAAGTGAGCTTTACACCGTTGGCGAGCTGCTCTTCGCGCCATCGATTGAGGCGATAACGGGCGCCCGATTTCCTTTTCATTCCCGGAGCTACCTTCCGCGCCTCTCGCTCCAGGAAATCCTTGGTCTCCCGGTCATTCGTGTAGACAACCACGGGAAGATCGAGGCGCAGCCCTCGCTCGACGTCCCGGATTCCCGCCGGCGGCAGGCTGCGCCTGGTGGGGCTGCTAATCTTGCCGATCTCGAGAAAACGGATGATCGCGTTTTCCAGCTCGTCCTTTCGCAGCCTGCTCGCCGACGGAATGCCGATCGTCTTCGCGAATGCCTTGAGCTCGGTCGCGTACCAGTAGCCGTTGTCGAACTGCGTCACCGTCATCGACGCCGATAGCTTCGCCTTCGATTTCACGAGCGATCTCCATGTATGCACGTCGTGTCGGAAGACGCGAGGCATCACTGTGCCGGCATTGGCCGGTTTCGCGCAAGCAGTCTCAATGTGACTGTCCCGTGAGCCGCTCGCCGAGTAGTCTGGGCACTGACCCGCCATCGTGCTATCGTAGCGTTTCTTCTTCGCGAGTCTCTGAGCGACCATGTCGAACGAAGCGAACCCCGTCCCGGTCAGCAGCGAGACGGCCGAGCACTACGCCTGGGGCGTCGGTTGCGATGGCTGGCATCTACTCCGCACGCCGACGCTCTCCGTCATCACCGAGCGCATGGAACCGGACGCGGCCGAAGTCTCACACCGCCACGTGCGGGCGCAGCAGTTTTTTTTCGTCCTCAACGGCGAGCTCGCGCTCGCGTTCGGCGGCCGGCGGCACAGAGTCGCGGCGCGTCACGGACTACACGTGCCCGCCGGCGTCGTGCATCAAGTGTTGAATGTTTCCGACGCCGCGGTCGATTTCCTCGTCATCTCGGAGCCACCGAGCCACGGCGACCGCGAGCTGGTCGCCATGGAAGTGCCGGGCGCGCAGGACAACTGATCCATGAGTGAGCATCGCATCATCCCGACGGCGGAGCGTTACGTCGAGGGATTTCATCGCGCCGTCGATGTCGTTGCGCGCGAGCGGGCCTACCTGGCACTGATCGAAGCTCCACCGCTCGAGAATTCACGCGCGTTCGTCGAGGGAATGCTCGCCGGCGCCGGTGTGCAGATGCTTGTCGTCGACGCTGAAGACACGGTCGTCGGCTTCTGCGACGTCGTACGCGACACCCGCGCCGGCTTCACACATCGCGGCACGCTCGGCATGGGACTGTTGCCGCACGCGCGAGGGCGGGGACTCGGCAAGCGTCTCATGGCCGAGACGATCGCGGCGGCGCGCGCGGCGGGCATCGAGCGTATCGAGCTCGAGGTCTTCGCGTCGAACGTGCGGGCCAGGGCCTTGTACGACTCGCTCGGATTCGTAACCGAGGGCCTGAAGCGTCGCTCGAGGAAGCTCGACGGCGTATACGACGACGACATCTTCATGGCGTTGGTATTCGAGTAGAACGAGTGACCAGGAGGTCGCATGGATTCCTATCTCGGCCCGGTTCCGGAGCGCGCGAGCAACGCCTTCGATGTCGCCGACGCCGTGGCCGACGCGCTGCGTGACTGGACGATGCGGCGCGTCGCCTGACGCCTGTTTGACGCCGTGACGCGCTACATCGCGTTTCTCCGCGCAATCAATGTCGGCGGCCGCGTCGTCAAAATGGATCGTCTGCGCGAGATCTTCGAGGCGCGGAAGCTGCGCAACGTCGAGACGTTCATCGCGAGCGGAAACGTGATCTTCGACGCCCGCGGCACCGATGCCGCGGAAGTCGAGCAGGAGATCGAGCGGCATCTGAAAAAAACGCTCGGCTACGAGGTCGCCACCTTTCTGCGAACTCCCGCGGAGCTCGCGGCAATTGCCATTCATCCGGCGTACGGTGCTTCCGAGTCGATGCCGGCGGAGCACTCACTCCTGGTCGGGTTCATGCGATCGGCGCTGAACGCGGAGGCACACGCGCGACTTGCCGCCTGCACGAGCGATGTCGATGAGTTCCGCGCGCACGATCGGCAGACGTATTGGCTGTGCCGCACGCGACTCGCTGAGACCAAAGTCTCGGGACCGCGGCTTGAAAAGGCCCTCGGCTCGCCGGTGACATTTCGTAATATCAACACCGTGCGAAGGCTCGTCGCGAAGTATGCGGCGAGGGATACCTAGAGCTCCCGGCCCTAGAGTTTCACCGCGCGATGCACGAGCGTCATGTCGCCATTCTGCGCCCGAAGCACACCTGGTGGCCGCGGTGGAATTCGCGGATCGGCCGGTCCGGCGACGCCGTCGATGTGCACCATGACGTCCAGCACCGGATGCGTGCCCGGTCGCAGTCTGAGCGCGAGAACGAATCCGCTGTCGGGTGGCGCCGCGTAGTCGAGCGACCACCGCGCCGCGTGATGGCGATACCGCCTCGTGTCGATCGCGCGTCCGTCGATCGCGGCGCTGAGCACAGCTCCGCTGTCGGCATCCATGAGCACGGCCAGCGCACGAGGCGCGACGTGGATGCGCAGCGTCACGCGCCGAGCGCCATCGATCGTCGTGTCGCCGAGCACGTCGATGATCGGCCCGGCGACGGTGCCCCATGACCGCGCACGCGCGAATCCGGCGAGCCGTTCGTCGAATGCATGCCGCAGCCACGCGGGCGGTGCGTCCTTCGCTTGGCCGGACGTTTCGAAGACACGTCGTAGCCAGGATCGCGCTACGCCGCGATCGCTAAAGCCGGTGAGCCACACACCTCCGGAATCCGGATCGATCGCGTACGCCAGTGACGACTTCGCGGGATGCTCCGTGTTGGTGCGCAGCGTGGCGGCGCCGGCCGCGAAGAGCGTGACCGCGGCGCCGAGCGCCCACAGCGGCGCGCTCCACCATCGCGCGCCGGCGAGCGACTCGAGCAGCGGCATGAGCAGCAACAGCGTAAGCGCCGTGAAGATTCCGAGCATTGCGCCGCTCGTCTGATCGAGGCCGAGTGCGATACAGACGGTGCCATAGACGTTCGGCACGACGATGACGATCGCAACGAGAGCCGCGGCCCATTCTGCTCCCTGCGCCTTCCACACCGCCGCCTCTCCGCGCGCCGACAGCATGGCCAGCGCAACAGCGATCAGGGGCCATGGGAAGAGAAAGCTCATCAGTGGCGCCTTCGCCGCCACGGCGATGGAGATCGCGGCCCACAACAGCATCACACCCACCCGCGCGCCGGCGCCGCCGGCCCAGCGGCGCATCGCGGCGTAGCACGCTCCGACGAGCGCAATCGCAAGCATCACGATCGCGGCCGCGTACACCTGACTCCATTGTGCGGCGCCGCCGCCGGCCATGCGCTCGTGCATTCGCGTGAGCGCGTACGCCACCCGCGATCCCGCCACTCCGGCGATCGCCACGGCCACCAACGTGCCCGCGACGCCGATCACCACGCTCCGCGCGAGCCGTTGGTCGCGACCGCGCAGACGCGCGAGGGCGACGATCACCAGCAGCGCCGCGAAGATGGCGAGGGGCAGCGCCCAACTCTCGCGATAGACGATGAGACCGAGACCAGGCACGTCGAAGAACACGGCGTCGCTGGTGCGGGGACGAGGCAACTCGCCATTCCCGAGCGCGCGCGCGAGAGCGAGCGCGTTGATGCCATGGTGCTGCACACTCGCCGCGCTCAAGTGCCCGACGTCGTCCTGCTCGGTGTGGTACCGGTCGACGCGACCGATGAAAGCAAAGTTGAGCGCGGGCCGGTCGAGCACTGCCAGCTCCGACAGATCGGTGTCGTTTGGCAGCATGCGATAAACGGCGGTGGCGAGCGACGTCGCGCGGATGCCGGGAACGCCGCGCAGCATGCGCGCCACGTCGAGATTGCCGGCGCCCGTCTCGAACATCCACGACGGTCCGCTCGTACCGCGTGCTTCGAAATTGAGTATCACGCCGGCGTCCTTGGCCCACGGATGCTCGCGCGCGAACGCCGCCGCGCCGACCAACCCGGTCTCCTCCGCGTCGGTGAAGAGCACGATCACATCGTGCGCCAGCGGCGTGTCCGCGCGGAGTGCACGCACCGTCTCGAGCAGCACGGCCGATCCGGCGGCGTCGTCGCCCGCGGCGGGTCCGGCGGGAACGCCATCATAGTGCGCGACGAGCAGCACGGCCGGTCCTCCTGGGTGCGCGCCGGGAACGCGGGCGAGCACATTTGCTACGTGGGCGCCGGCGGAATATCGGGTGCCGACGCCGGTCGCTTCCTGCACCTCGGGCGTGAGGCCGAGTGCCGTCAGCTCGGTGACGAGGTACGCGCGAACCCGCGCGTGGTCCTCACTGCCCGCGGGATGCGGTCGCTGCGCGATGGCGCGCACGTGCCGCATCGCGCGCTCGGCCGAAAACACGGTTGCCGCCGCGGACGCGCCGAGCGGCCTTGGTACCTGATCCGCATAGATCACGGCCAACGCACAGAGCGCGATCAATCCCGCGGCGGTCGCGGCGCGGCGCGCGCCGCTTCGAGGAACGAGGGCATCGGGCATGGACCCGATGTACTGCACCGCGCCCGTTGGCGCGATGCCGCTCAGCCATCCGCGGTGGCGTCGGGATCGAACTGCATCGTGCCGGCGACGTTGCCTTCGGAGTCGCGAAAGAAAATCAGATGGCCGACGGAGGGGATGAGCGTGCGCGGCAGGATGACCCTTCCCCCGTTGGCGACCACCGCTTTCGCGACCGCGTCGACGTCGGCGACCGAGATGGAGCATTCGTAGCCGGTCATTCGCTCCCCTTCAATCAGCTCCCGGCGCTTTTGCAGGGCGCCGCGAAAGCCGGGCTCCTGTCCCGTGCCCGTCTTGATCTGAAAGAAATCGGGTGGTCCCCACGGCACGACGCCGGGCTGCTACTTCAAGCACCCACGCGAAAAAGAAACGCGGGCGACCTGAATGCTTCTCAGATCGCCCGCGTTCTCAGTTCGCGTTCTCAGTTCGCGCCCTCAACACCTAGCACCTAACACCTAACACCTAGCTCAAGGCACCTGCGCCGTCTCCTTCATCGCCTTCTTCCCCGCGTTCTTCACGTACACGTCGAGCCACGCCGTCCACCGCGCCCACTGATCCAGGATCGTCTCCTTCGTCGCCGGGCCGTGATCCTCGTACGGATACATGTAGAGCGACGCCGTTTTGCCGAGCGACGTCAACGCGTGCATCATGCGAATGGAGCTGATCGGATCGGTGCCGGTGTTCTGATCCTCGAGCGAGTGGTACATCAGCAGCGCGCCCGAGAGCTTGTCGGCCGAGAGGAAGGGCGACATCTCGAGGTAGGTCTTCTGGCCTTCCCAGAAATCGCGGCGCTCGCTCTGGAATCCGGTCGGCGTGAGGGAGCGGTTGTACATGCCGTCGCCGGCGATGCCCGCCTTGAAGTACGGCGTGTGCACCATCGCGTTCACCGTGCTGAACGCGCCGTAGCTATGGCCGCCGATGCCAAGCCGCTGCCGGTCGATGTAGCCCTGCCGGTCGAGCTCGTCGATCACCGCGATCAGGTTGTTCTGCAAGTCCGACACGTAGTTGTCGTTCATCCGTCCCGCGGACCCCATGATCGGCGGATCGAAGTTCGCGACGGCGTAGCCCTGCGTGGCGAGATACTCGATCGTACGCGGCCCCGCGTTCGGGAACTGATTGACGTTCTGCGTACGCAGCGTGCGCTGGTACGCCGACGAATCGGTGTACTCGTAGGGATAGAACCAGAACATGCCCGGCAACCGCGTGCCTTCCTTGTAATCCGTCGGCAGCGTCAGGTTGACGAGGAAGCGATAGCCGTCCGCGCGCGACACCCAGATACGGCGGCGCTGCAAGTTCGTGAACTCGGGCGTGTAGTCCTTGTTGTT
>JALZAE010000448.1 GCA_030948535.1 Gemmatimonadota bacterium
GAGCGACAGTGCGTCGAATCATGATGGGCAATCCGCGAAGGGGTTCAGTCTGGTCTGTCGTCTTCCCTGAAAGCTGCGGCGCTACTCGTCGGTGCTCAACTCCAGGCGATAGCCGGCCTTTCGTACCGTGAGGATGTACTTCGGCTCCGCCGGATCATCCTCGAGCTTTCGCCGCAGCTCGGCGACGTGCGTGTCGACGGTGCGGCTGATGACGGCGTCGGCGTAGCCCCACACCTCGTGCAGCAGCTCGTCGCGTGTGACCACTTCGCCGCGGCGCGCCGCGAGCGCGATCAGCAGATCATATTCCTTGGGGCGCAGCACGATCGGCGCGCCGGCGCGCCTCACCTTGTGCGTCGCCGGCTCCAGCTCGATGTCGCCGAATCGAATTCGGCCGCTGAGTTTGGGCGACGCGCCTTTTTTCCCGCCGTTCGACGTGCGACGCAGCAGCGCGTCCACTCGCGCCAGAAGCTCGAGCAGGCCGAAGGGCTTCGCGACGTAGTCGTCGGCGCCGAGACGGAAGCCGAGCACTTTATCGGTCTCCTCCCCGCGCGCGCTGAGGATGAGCACCGGCGTTTCGCGCCCGTCCTCGCGCAGCGCGCGCAGCACGCGATACCCGTCGAGGCCAGGGAGCATCAAGTCGAGGATGATGAGATCGTCCGAGCGCTCGCGCGCGCGGGCGAGTCCCGTCGTTCCGTCGGCGGCGATCTCGACCTCGTAGCCCTCGAACTCCAGGTTGTTGCGGAGACCGACGGCGAGGTTGCGATTGTCCTCGATGATCAAAATCTGCTTGGTGTTATTCGGCATCAGCCTGGTGGCGTCGGGAAGGCGTTGCGGTGTAGCTCAGCTCCTCGGCGATGTGCGCGAGTCGGAGCTCGATCACGAATCGCGCGCCGCCGGCGGGCGCACTTTCGGCCCAGGCGCGTCCGCCCTGCAGTCCGGCCAGCTCTCGCACGACGAACAGTCCAATGCCGCTGCCGGCGACGGCGGAATTCGCATGGCGCTCCAATCGATAGAACGACGTCCAGATGCGCTCGCGCTCCTCGGCGGGGATTCCATCGCCCTCATCATCGACGGTGATGCGCGCGGTCTCGCGCGCGTCGGCGCCGAGCGTGACGAGCACGGTCTGGCCCGCGGGTCCGTATTTGACGGCGTTGTCGAGAAGATTGAGGAGCATCTGCCGCAGGGCGCGGGCATCGACGAGCGCCGCGACATCATCATCGAGATCCGTACGCACGGTCACGTCCGCGGCGGAGGCGAGCGGCGTCCAGGCGTCGATGGTCTCCCGCACGATCGGCGCCAGTCGCGCCGGCTCCGGCGCCAATCGCGTCATGCGCCGTTCGGCGCGCGAGAAGTGCAGGATGTTCTCGACGAGATGCATCAGCCGACGTCCCTCCTGCACGATCACGTCCGACGCGCCGCGCCGCTCGCTCTCGCTGCGCACGCGGCCGAGGCTGAGCGTCTCGGCGAAGAGGAGAATCTGCGCCAGCGGCGTGCGCAGCTCATGCGACACGCTCGAGATGAAATCCGAGCGCAGGCGAGCGAGCTCGTTCTCGCGCCGCAATTGCAGCACCGCCACCGTCGCCATGCCGGCCGTCAGCGCGAGAAGCGCGAGCAGCAGCGGCAATCGCGAGCGAGGCATCGCGCCGAGCGCGAGCGCTTCGACCGCGCGCGGCCGGAGCGACGCGCGCGCTCTCTCGCCGGCAAAGCGCGTCAGCGCCGCCTCGCCGACGTATGGCGATGGCGTCCCCGTCGAGGGATCGGAGGTATAGAGCGCACGACCCGTCGCATCGTAAACGGCGGCGACGACGAGCGAGTCGTTCGGCATCGCACCGACGAGCGAGATCGGCAAGAGCGGATGCCGACGCATCGCCGCGGCGAACACCGGCGCGCCGAGCGCCTCGGTGCAGGTCGTGAATCCGAATGCCGCGATGGGCGCGAGCTGCTCGGCGTACTTCACGCTGTAGAACACCACGTGCTCCGCGCCGCCGATGTGCGTGCGGATCGCGGCGTATCGCCACTCCGACTGATAGACCGCGCGAGCGTGCGCGGTGATGGTGTCGGCGAGCTGCTCGCTCTCCGCTCGCGACAGCATGGTGCCGGCGGCCATGAACGACGCATCGCGGAAGTCGAGGCGGAATGCGGTGCGACGGCTGTCGGCGGCTGTGGCGCAATGGAATTCACTGTCAGCGGGCGCGGCGATCATCGAGGGGGCGGGGAGTCGCTCGTATGGGGTCACCGCGCGCGTGCCGGTCAGTGGCGCGATCGCGGGAATTATCACGCGGTCGAGATCATCGGTGACGCCGGCGGCGAGCTCGAACGCGGCGACCGCCGCGTAGTCGCGTAGCGCTCGCTCGGCCGTGGCGCGATGCGAGCGCGCGGCATCGTGCGCCTCGTAGGCGAGCATCGCCGCGAGCACGAGCGTGAGCCCGAGGAGCGCGGCCAGCAAAACGGACCGCGCGCGCCAGATCGACGGACGGGGATGAGACGAAGAGGGCATTATTGCTAAGTAGACGTCCGGTGAACGCCGGGGCAAGATCGTGCGCGCGCCGGACATGACTCGGACAATGCGCGTGGGTGCTCTAACGCAGCGCGCATCTCGCCTGTCTAGTTATGGAATGGCTCTTCCGGATTCCGCCCTCGTCGCGTTGGTCCGTGCCGGCGACGCCGGGGCCTACGAGGCGCTCGTGCGGAGGCACTATCGCGCGGCGTTCGCCGTGGCGATGGCGGTGGCGCGCACGACGATGGACGCGGAGGACATCTGCCAGGATGCGTTGCTGATCGCGTTGGAGCGCATCGATGCGTGTCGTCAGCCGGATCGGTTCGCCGCGTGGTTGATGCAGATCGTGCGGAACCGGGCGCACAACGTGCGCGAAGCGGCGAGCGTGCGTGCGACGGAGCCGTTGGAGAGCGACACGGCGGCGGCCTCCGGAAGCGCGCAACGCGATGCCGAGCGATCGGAGTTGAGAACTCGGCTCGAGCGCGCTCTCGAGGGATTGAACGAGCGCCAGCGCGAAGTGGTGTTGTTGCACGATCTGGAGGGATGGGATCATCGCGCAATCGCGCGCATGCTCTCGATATCGGACGTCGCATCGCGACAGCATCTGTTCGTCGCCCGGCGCATTCTGCGCGAGCGACTCGGGCCGACCGTGCTAGAGGAATACATTCGTGACTGACGATCGCTCGGAACCGCCGATCGACTTCTCTCCACTCGATCCCGTCGTCGACGCCGAGCGTTTCGATGCGGTGGTCGGCGCCATCACCGTGCGGGCCGCGGCCGAGTTGGCGCGTCGTCGCTCGCATCCGCGTCGCGCCGCCGACGCGCTGTCGGTGGTCGCGCCGTGGTGGCGCGAAGTGGTGGCGGCGGCCGCGGCGATCGTCGCGCTCTCAGTCATCTCGCTCAGCCGGTCGTCGCGCGCCGCGCCGGATACCCAGCCCGCCGTGACGATCGCGCGCGACTCCGTCGACGAAGCGGTGGGAGTGCCGCCGTCGCTGGCGCCGTATCTCAGAAGCGAGCGGCTACCGTCGCCGGCGCAGCTACTCGAATTGCCGGAGCAGCAATGAACGACGTGATCGAATCGCTCGGACGCGTGCGCATGATGGGCGTCGTGCTGCTCGTCGTCGTCTTTCTCGCCGGCGGCGCGGCAGGCGCGGCCGGCGGATTCGCCTGGGGAACACGCCATTCCCCGCGTGCTCCTTTTCGCGGACCACCGGGTGGCGGGATGATGCCGCAAACATCGAGTGGTCTACCGCCCGGTTACGACCGCCTCGGACTCTCGGCCGATCAGCGCACGCGCATCATCGACATCCTCGAGCGCGCCCGCCCGCGCACGGACTCGATCCTCGCGATCACGATGCCGCGGCTGCGTGCGATCACCGACTCGGTGCGCGCCGAGGTGCAGGCGGTACTTACCCCGGCGCAGCGCGACGAGCTCGCGCGACTTCGGCCGCCGCCATTCGAGCGCGGTCGTCGTCGAGGGCCGCCTTAGTTTTGTGTTGTCAGTGAGTTCATCGTGGTGGGCGGCGGGAGCGGGCCGCTCTGGCGGCGCTGGCGCTTACACGCTGCGAGCCAGCGCGCT
>JALZAE010000450.1 GCA_030948535.1 Gemmatimonadota bacterium
GCGGAGGGCAGTGTTGAGCCGCACGTAGAGGATGCTGCTGAAGATGACGAGAATGACCGCGAGGAGCACGACGTACCAGAGCGTCAGCCGGAGACGCAGTGATTGCCAGTACGGATGCGCCCGGAGAGTGCGCATCTACCCTTCGCCCCCGACGGCGAGTTGGTAGCCGACGCCACGGACGGTGTGAATCAGTTTGACCGGATACTCGTCGTCCAGTTTGCGCCGGAGCGCGCGGATATGCACGTCAATCACATTGCTCTCGTTGTCGAACTCGTAATCCCAGACGTGCTCGGCGATCATCGTGCGCGTCAGTACCCGGCTCTCATTGCGCAGCAGGTATTCGAGGATCTGGTACTCCTTGTTCGCCAGGGGGATCACCGCGCCTCCGCGCGTCACGACATGCGTCGCCGGATCGAGCGTGAGGTCGGCGATCTGGAGCACGAGCGAGCGCGTACCCGGCTCGCGGCGCAGGAGCGCGCGGATGCGGGCGAGCAACTCGCTGAAGGCGAAGGGCTTGGTCAGGTAGTCGTCCGCGCCCGCGTCGAGGCCGGTCACGCGGTCCTCGACGGCATCGCGCGCGGTCAGCATGAGGACCGGCGTGTGAACACCGCGTTGGCGCAGCGTGCGGCAGACCGCGATGCCGGATTGGCCGGGCAGCAACAGATCGAGGACGATGAGGTCATAGGGCGCGATGGCATACCAGTCCAGCGCCTCGTCCCCGTCGTACGCGACATCAACCGCATAGCCTTCCTCCACCAACCCCCGCTTGAGGAAGGCGGCGATCCGATGTTCATCTTCCACGACCAGAATACGCAAAACAGCACGCTCCTTCTTGTTGCGTGAGCGTACCGCCGGAAGATGAAGTTGAGATGAAGTCCGGCGGCGATACACCGCGCGCTCACGACTTCATCGCGATTTCATTTCCGCGCTGAATACTGTGGAGGAGGGCGACACATGCTCCGCCCGCCAAAGAAAGGGTTACGACCATGAAACGGTTACAAGGGTTCGGCGTCGCTGTCGCGGTAGTGATTTTCGGGGCGTTTGTCCTCGCCGGATGCGGCGGGGCGAGCGCCACCGCGCCACCATCCCCACCGGCGCAACCCGCTGCGACGGCGCAACCGTCCGCGCCATCCGCAGCATCGGCATCCGCTGCGCCGCGCGCGGCCATCGAAACGCCGATCGCGCCGGAGAATAATCCCCCTGGGGACATCCCGGACAATCAGGCCTTCGTCTCCTTCGCGTCATCCGCCGGTGGCTACAAACTCGAAGTGCCGGAAGGGTGGGCGCGCACGGCGAACGGCGCGAACGCCACGTTCACCGACAATAAATACAATGGCGTGGCGGTGGATGTGACGAATGCTGCCCCTGCGCCGACGGTGGCGAGCGTGCGCGCAAGTGTCATCCCGATGCTGGAACAGTCCGGCCGGGCAGTGCAGGTGCAGAAGGTCGAGCAGGTCTCCTTGCCGGCTGGGGCAGTGGTACGGGTGACGTATGCCGCCAATTCCGACCCAAACACGGTGACGGGCAAGCAGATTCGCCTCGAAAATGAGCGGTATATCTTCTTCAAGAACGGCAACGAGGCGACGCTGACGCTCTCGGCACCCCAGGGGGCGGACAATGTAGATCAGTGGCAGCGGATGGCGAAGAGTTTCACATGGACGGCATGACGCCCGTTCTGGAAGCCTTCGATCTGTATCGTTTCTACCACGCGGGCGAGGAGGAGACGCTCGCCTTGCGCGGCGTGAGCATACACCTCGCCGCTGGTGAGATGGTCGCCGTGATGGGGCCGTCTGGCAGTGGCAAGTCAACCCTGCTGGCCTGCCTCGCGGGTCTCGACGAACCGGACGGTGGGCATGTGGAAGTGATGCACCAGCGTCTGACCCGTCGGCCCGAGCCTGAGCGGGCCGCCTTACGCGCCGCGCACATCGGCATCCTGCTGCAATCGGGCAACCTCTTCGATCATCTCTCCGTGGCGGATAACGCCCGCGTGCAGATGCGTCTCGCCCGCAACCACGATGAGAAGCGGCTGGATGACCTACTCGCGTCAGTCGGCCTGACGAACCGGCGACATGCATTCCCCGCGCAACTCTCCGGCGGCGAGGCGGCGCGCGCCGGATTGGCGGTCGCGCTCGCGGCAGCGCCTGCGGTCCTCCTCGCCGACGAACCGACGGGCGAGGTGGATGCCGAAACCGAGGGCGAAATCCTTCGACTCTTCGCCCAGCGTGGCAGGGCGGGGGGCGCGACGCTCGTCGTCACGCACAGCGAGGCGCTGGCGGCGCACGCCGACCGGATCGTGCGTCTGCGGGACGGGAGGATCACCGATGCCTGACACGCTCGTTGCCGCGCGGGATCTCGAACGCACGTACCAACATGGCAACACCACCGAGGTGGCGCTGGCTTCGGCCACCTGTGTGGTGCGCGATGGGGATCGCATCGCCGTCGTCGGGCCATCGGGGAGCGGCAAATCCACCTTGCTGCATCTCCTCGGCGGGCTTGACCGACCGACACGCGGCGAGATCGCCTGGCCCGCGCTCGGTAACCGCGACACGCTGCGGCCACGGCAGATCGCGTTCGTCTTCCAGACGCCGAGCCTGCTTCCGTCGCTCACAGCGGTCGAGAATGTCGCGCTGCCGCTCCTCCTCGGCCACATGCCGCCGGATGGCGCACGGCGGGCGGCGATGGACGCGCTCGCACGGCTCGAACTGGCCGGGATCGCCGACAAACTGCCGGAGGAACTCTCCGGCGGGCAGATGCAGCGCGTCGGCGTCGCGCGCGCCCTCGCTTATCACCCCCGGCTCATCCTCGCGGACGAACCGACGGGGCAACTCGATGGCGCGACCGCCCATCACCTCTTAGAGACGCTACTTGGCGCGCTCGCGTCCACGGACACCGCGTTGGTAATCGCGACACATGATCGGGGCGTCGC
>JALZAE010000456.1 GCA_030948535.1 Gemmatimonadota bacterium
GTGCCGGATTTTGTGCTCACTCCTCGTGACTCGTCGGAGATGTTTTCGCTTCGCTACACGGGCTATCTCCGCGTTCCGAAGACGGGTGTCTATACGCTCGGCGCGCTCGCCGATGATGGCGCCGCCCTCTGGGTCGGCGACCAGTTCGTCTTCGGCTCGCTGGGCCAGTCGCCGAAGACGACCGAGACGTGGGGACAGATTGCGCTCCGCGCTGGATTGCACCCGATCACGGTCAGCTACTTCCAAGCGTACGGGCCGATGGCGCTCGAGATGTACATCGAGGGTCCAGGGATGAAGCGGCAGCGCATCCCGCGCTCCATGCTCTTTCACGATAGCGCATCGTCATCGGCGACCCGTCCGTCATCACCTTCTCCTCGGTAACAGCCGCATGTCCTGGCGTATCCGTGTCGCGCGGGAGCGACCTCCACCGAGAAAAGCGGGGCCGTCATGGCGATGGCGGCGACACTGCTCGTCAATTTGTTCGCGCCACTTCCGACTTTTCTCTCCGCGTGGCAATCCCTTCACCCCGATTGATGGGGGAATCCCTTGAGCACTCACGTTCTTTGTGCACGCAGGACGGCCGCTCGCTTCGTGCTCGCCGGGCTCGCGCCGGCGTTTCTCTGCGCGCTAGCGATCGCCGCCAGTTCGATCACCGTTCCGACCGCGATGTTTGCGCAGGCCGGCACGCCTGGTCGCATCACCGGTACGGTCCGCGGTTCAGCGGGCGAGCCGGTGAACTCGGCGCAGGTCGGACTTCAGGGCACGCGCTTCAGCGCCATCGCCGATAGCGCGGGCCGTTACAGTATCAACGGCGTGCCGGCGGGCAGCTACTCGATGCGGGTGCAACGCGTCGGCTACGCGCCGCAGACGCAGTCGGTCACCGTCCCCGCCGGCGAGACCGTCGTGGCCGATGTTCATCTCACCGCCTTGCCCATGAGTCTCGCCGCCCAAGTGGTTGTCGGCTACACGACGCAGCAGCGCCGGGACATTTCCGACGCGACCGCCAGTGTCAGCGGGGAGGAGATCCAGGACCAGAAGGTCGCGACAATCGAGCAGGCGCTGCAGGGCCGAATCGCCGGCGTCCAGATCGCCTCCTCCGGCGAGCCCGGTCGCATCGCACAGATCTTCATTCGGGGACAGAACTTCGTGAACAGCGTCAGCTCACCACTTTACGTGGTGGATGGCATGTACATGACCGAGAACCCGAATCTCAACCCTGATGACATCGAGTCCATCGATGTGCTGAAGGATGCGTCGGCCGCGGCACAATACGGTGCGCAGGCCGCGAACGGCGTCGTCGTCATTCGGACGCGACGCGGCCGCTCGGGCGATACACGCGTGGAGCTGCGGACATACTACGGCTTCCAGGCGGTTCCGAAGCGGATCGACATGATGAATTCCACTGGCTGGGGCGCGCTCACTCTGCAGGCCTATCAAAACGCCGGACTGACGCCACCATCCGGGGCCCTCAACCCCGCGGTCAGCACGGAATGGCAGTCCGCAGTGTTCCGGCAGGGCGCGATCCAGGATCACAATTTGACGGTGTCCGGCGGCTCGAGTAGCGCCAACTATCTCGTGAGTGGCGGCTACCTGGAGCAACAAGGCGCGTTGATCGCGACCGACTTCCGCCGCTATAGTCTCCGCATCAACAGCGAAGCGCAGCGCGGTCGGCTGACGTTCGGCGAGAACGTCGCCGTTTCGCAGCTCACGCAGAGCGGACTGCCTGGCGGTCGCTATCCTCTCATCGACGTCGTGCGTCTGTTGCCGTCGATTCCGGTCTACGATCCGAACAATCCCGGCGGCTATGGCTACGGCAGTGACGCGAATCCGACGTTCGGCACGAACCCGGTGGGCCAGCTGCTGGCGCAGTCGAACAAGTTCCGCTCGAACCAGGTGATCGGCACCGTCTACGGCGACGTCTCGCTCTTCCCGAGCCTGCACTATCGCCTGAACGTCGGCCTCAACTACAACGGCGCGAACAGCAATCAATTCATCAACTCGGCGCAGCTCCGGTATCGCTCCCCCATTCTCACGGGCGCGACGCTGACCGAGAATCGCAATGACTTCACCTCGGTACTGATCGAGAACCTGCTCAACTTCGATCAGACCGTCCGCGGCATCCACCACTTCAACGCGGTGGGCGGCTACACGCAGCAGCAGCAGAATACGGACTTTCTTACCGCGTTCCGCCAGGGCTTTCCCAATGAGTCGCTGCGCGAGTTGAGCGCCGGCAACACGGCCAACTTCAACAACAATGGCACGCAGGTGAAGAGCGCTCTGCAAGCGTGGCTGGGTCGTGTCAACTACAGTCTCAAGGAGCGCTACCTGTTGAGCGGTAGCGTGCGCCGCGACTGCTCGTCGCGCTTCGGACCGAGCAACCGCTGCGCGAGTTTCGGGGCCGGCTCGCTCGGCTGGGTCATGAGCGAGGAGGGGTTCTACTCGAAGATCCCCTTCTTCGGCAGCCGCGTGAACTTCCTCAAGATTCGCGGTAGCACCGGCGTTTTGGGAAATCAGGATATCGGCGACTACACCTATTCCGCGCCGATCCAGTCGAACCAGAACTACATCCTCGGCGGCTCGATCCAACAGGGCGCGACGCAAATCAGCCTCGCCAACCCGAACATCAAATGGCAGAGCAACCGGCAGAGCGATGTCGGCGTCGATTTCGGAGTCCTCGGCGATCGCGTCACGATCACGACCGACTATTACCAGTCCACGTCCAACGGACTGTTGGTCAATGCGCCGATTCCGTTGAGTCTCGGCGCCACAGGGAGTCCGGTCGTCAACGCAGGCTCGGTCCGCAACACTGGGTTCGAGTTCGCGCTGACGCATCACTACACACGCGGCGACTTCTCGCTCAACTCGAACCTGAATCTCACGACGACGAAAAACAGAGTGCTGTCGCTCGGCAACGGCAACCAGCCGATCTTCGACAACACTGGTGTCGCGCGCACCGCGGTGGGTGGACCGATCGGCGAGTTCTTCCTCATCAGAACCGCGGGCATCTTCCAGTCGGCTGCTGAGGTCGCCGCGTCGTCGCAGAAGGGCGCCAAGCCTGGCGACGTGCGCTACGTGGATCAGAACAACGACGGTCTCATCAACAATGATGATCGCGTCAACGTCGGAAGTGGCATCCCCTCGCTCACCGGCGGCTTGTTCTTCGATGGTCGCTACAAGGCGTTAGACTTCGGTATCAATCTCCGCGGCGCACGCGGCAACAAGATCTTCAACGTCGTGAAGTACTGGACGGATCGCGGCGACGATCCGAACAACTTCCGCGCCGGCTACACGCCGTGGACGCCCACGAATCACAGCACGACGACGCCCCGGGTCGTCTTCGGACCCGAGGGTGCGGCGAACGCTCAGCTCCTCACCGACCGCTGGCTCGAGGACGGAAAGTACCTGCGTATCCAGAACGTGCTCGTTGGCTATACGCTGCCATCGTCGTGGATGCGCAAGCTGCAATTGCCCGCCGCGACGCCGCGCGTGTACCTCAACATGCAGAACTTGTTCACCTTCACGCACTACTCGAACTGGGACCCCGAGACGCTCGGCTACGGCAATGCGTTGGGCCGCGGTATCGACGACGGCTACATTTATCCCAACGTGCGCACCATCACCTTCGGCCTGGATTTCCGCCTGTGACGCGCCGACCCCGAGTTCCGGTCTTTCACAAGACACCCCATACTGCCATGCGAATCCGCGGCATTCTCTCG
>JALZAE010000464.1 GCA_030948535.1 Gemmatimonadota bacterium
GCGCTGAAGTATCCGGGGCTTGCGATGCGGGTGAGCACGACGGGATCGGTGCCGTTTGGTCCCGGCGGGGCGCCCCCCTCAGCCGCGTAGAATTGTCCCCAGTGACAGCTCAGCGGCGGACAGGTGATCGCGCCGGCGTCAGTCACGCCCGGAATCGCGGCGAGCTTGTCGAGCACGGTCTGATAGAAGAGGCGCTGCTTGTTGCCGTCGGGATAGCTCGCGTGGGGTAGCGAAATGCGGAAGGTGGCGACGTTGTCGACGCGAAATCCCGGATCGACATCCTTCAGATTCGAGAAGGCGCGCACGAGCAACGCGCCGCCGGCGAGCAGCACCGCAGCTAGCGCGATCTCCACCACCACGAGCGAATCGAGCACGCGTCGCTGCGGAACCGAGCTCGTGGTGCGCTGCCCATTCGTGCCGATGACATTGCTCACGTCCTGCCGCCGCACCTCCAACGCGGGAATGAGCCCGAAGAGCACCGCCGTCACGGCGACGATCGCGATTGAAAATACGACCACGCGCAGATCGGTCGAGACGTGCACCCATTTGGGTAGTTGATCGGGAACGGACGCAAGCAGCGTCCGCAATCCCCACCAGCCGAGAAGGGTTCCAGCCGCGCCGGCCATCGCGGCCAGCGCGAGACTCTCCGTGAGCAGTTGCCGCGTGAGCCGCGATGCGTTGGCGCCGAGCGCCATGCGAATACCGATCTCGCGCTGGCGGAAGATTGCGCGAGCCAGCATCGCGCCGGCGACGTTGGCGCAGGCGATGAGCAGCACGAGCAATCCGCCGGCGCCGAGTGCGGTGCCGATCGTCTTGAAATCGGCCACGTACCGATCGCGAAGGAACATCATGGTTGGTGAGACGACGTGCGATGTATCGTGCTGCGCCGCGTACACGGCGCGGTGCGCGGCGATGATGTCCTGCCTGGCCTGCTCGATCGTCACGCCGGGCTTAAGTCGCCCGATGCCCTCATAGCTGTAACTCTGATACGGGAGGTTCGGATCTTCGGCCATCGGCAGCCAGAGCTGCACGTTGCCGGGGAATTCTCCTTCACTCGGCATCACACCGATGATCGTGTAGGGCTTGCTGTTGATGCGCATGGTGCGTCCGACGACATCGCGCGCGCCGGCAAAACGCGAGCGCCACATGCCGTAGCCGATCACGACGACGTCGGGTGCCTTAGGCCTGTCTTCATCCGCCGAGAAGAATCGTCCGAGGACGGGGCGAAGTTGCAGCACCGCGGGCAGGTCGTAGGTAACGCGCGCGCCGTCGACGCGATCCGCGGTGCCCCCCTGCGAGAGATTCACGCTCTGCTCGTCCATCAGCGCCATCGAGTCGAAGGCGTGCGTGTTCTTTCGCCAGATGTAGAAATCCGCGTAGTTGATGCCGGTGTACTCGAGATTCCACTTTGGCGCTTTCTCGTTGAGGTAGGCGAGCCGATTCGGCTCGGAGAATGGGAACGGGCGGAGGAACAGTCCATCCAGCAGCGTGAAGACGGCGGTGTTGGCCGCGACGGCCAGCGTGAGGGTGACGAGGATCACCGCCGTGCTTCCTTTCTGGCGAGCGAAGGAGCGCATGGCGAATCGCAGATCGGTCCAGAACGAGCGCATGCGACCCTCCTGATGGGTGCGAACGTGAAGTCGTCTCCAATGCTCGTGCGGTGCGCGCCGCATCACGTCCCACGCGGCCGCGAGCCACGTCATCATCGATGCGAGCCCTCCTTGAGCGCGAGCCCGATCGAGCTCGTCGGCGAGCAGGGCAGTGATGTCGTCGCCGTGGGCGCGGCGAAGATCCGCTGGGAGCAGTCTCAGCAACAGGCGATACGCGGCAATCGCGAATCGTCTGGCGACGCTACTCATGACGAGTGCCCGATGTGCGCCAGCCTGCGCTTCGCGACGCGCGCGAGCGACTCCATTCGGCTGACCTCCGCCGCGAGCGCGCGATGGCCGGCGGCGGTAATGCGGAACCATCGGGTGCGTCCGCTCTCAGGCTCGAGCTCGGCGGAGTCGGCGGGCGCATCGACGGCGCGGATGAGTCCTTCCTCGCGCATCTCCTCGAGCGACCCGTAGAGGGACACGGGCCAGAGGCGCAGCTCACCCTCCGTGAGGTCGAGGACGTCGCGCATGATCGACGAGCCGTGCCGATCGCGTTCGGCCAAGGAGAGAAGTATGTAGAAAACAGGACGGCGCACGAACGCTCACTGATGACGATGAGCGCTATTATACAAAATTGTATAATAGACTGCAAGCGAGATGGTGGCTCGCAATTTGGCGCTGTCAGACGTCGGAAGTCAGATGTCCGAAACACCCAACTGACC
>JALZAE010000475.1 GCA_030948535.1 Gemmatimonadota bacterium
GGTCGAAACCCAGCCGATCAAGCTCTTGCCTGACAAGAATTTCCAGCGTGTCGTTCACGTGACGTCGAACCTCATGACAACAAAAAATGTGGGGCGACCTTCCCCCACATTCTGGAATGCAATCTAGAACCGTCCGGACGGCGAGTCAAGCGCGCGCCCCAGCTGCTGATTGCTAGTCGGGAATCGCCACGATCACGCCGAGCTGACGGCCGTCGGACCCGCCGCGATGCGAGAAGAATCGATCGGCGTCACAACGCGTGCAGAGCGGGCTGATGGTCGGCTCGATGCCGAACGATCGCGCGCGCGCGGCGATCACCTCTCGCAGATCGACGGTGGCCGACCCATCGACGGAGCGGCCGGTGAGCTGCGCGTACACGTCCGGGCTGACCTCGTAGCAGTCGCCGCAGATCGCGGGGCCGAGGTGCACGCGCAAGTCACGCGGCGCGAGCCCCTGCTCGCGCAAACGATCGATGCCGCGGTCTAGAATGCCGGACGCGGTTCCGCGCCATCCGGAATGAAGAATGGCCGCGGCCCCCGACGGATGCGCGATGAAGATCGGCACGCAGTCCGCGACCGTCACGGCCATCGCGGTTCCACGACGCGGCGCGACATGGCCGTCGACGTGCGACACGCGCAGCCAGCCTTGCCACTCCCCTTCGTGCACCGCGAGATGGTCACCGTGCACTTGCGTGCCCGACGCGAAGCGCGCGCCGAGCGCGGCGAGTGCGTCGCGCAGCTGATGCCACCGGCCCATGACGTCGCGGACCGGCTCATCCGTCTGCATGCCGAAGCTGCCGGCCGCCCGCGTTGTAGTGAAGGCGCGCACGCCGAAGTCGGCGAAATCGTCGATTGATTCGTGGGCGGGAAAATCGGGGCTCGTCACCATGCGCCGCTCAGCCGCGCCTGTCCTCGACGCGCTGCACGCGTGCGCCCAGCGCGGCGAGGCGCTGGTCGATGCGCTCGTAGCCGCGCTCGATCTGCCCGACGTTGTTGATAATGCTCGTGCCGCTCGCGCAGCATGCGGCGAGCAGCATCGCCATGCCGGCCCGAATGTCGGGGGACTCCACCACCGCGCCCCGAAGCTTCGACGGTACCGCCACCAGCGCGCGGTGCGGATCGCAGAGTACGATCTTCGCGCCCATGCCGATGAGCTTGTCGACGAAGAACATCCGCGACTCGAACATCTTCTCGTGCATCAGGATCAAGCCGTTGCACTGTGTCGCCGTGACGATCGCGATCGACATGAGGTCGGCCGGAAATGCGGGCCAGGGCTGGTCCTCGAGCTTCGTGATGTGGCCGCCCAAGTCGCTCTGAATCTCGCGCGACTGGTCGGCGGCGATGAGCAGGTCGTCGCCTTCGACGGTGCAGACGATCCCCAATCGCTCGAAGCCCATGCGCACGGCGCGCAGGTGCTCGACGCCCGCCGCCTCGATGCGCAGCGCCGAACCCGTGACCGCGGCGAGCCCGATGAACGATCCGACCTCGATGTGATCGGGTCCGATGCGATGGGTCGCGCCGTGCAGGGGACGGCCGCCGTAGACGGTGATCATGTTCGTGCCGATCCCATCAATCGACGCGCCCATCGCGACCAGAAAGTGCGCGAGATCCTGCACATGCGGCTCGCTCGCGGCATTGCGGAAGATCGTCGTCCCTTCCGCGGCGACGGCGGCCATCAGGGCGTTCTCGGTGGCGGTGACGCTCGGCTCATCGAGAAAGACGTCCGCGCCCACGAGCTTCTTCGCGATGAGCTTGAACTCGGTGCCGACGGTGAAGGTGGCGCCGAGCTGCTCGAGCGCGAGAAAATGTGTGTCCACGCGGCGGCGGCCGATGACATCGCCGCCGGGCGGCGGCAGGGTGACAGCGCCGAATCGAGCGAGCAGCGGACCGGCGAGCAGAATCGATGCGCGAATGCGCGCGCACAGTTTCGGATCGAGCTCGGCGGGACGTATGTCCTTCGCGTGAATCGCCAGGGTGTTGCGGTCCGTCCACTGCGTGCTCGCGCCGATGGAGCCGAGCAGATCGACGAGGGTCTCGACGTCGCGGATGCGCGGCACATTCTCGAGCGTCACCGGCTCATCGGTGAGCAGCGCCGCGGCAACGATGGGCAGCGCGGCATTCTTGTTTCCCGATGGGCGGATGGTGCCCGAGAGCCGGTGGCCACCTTCGACGACGTATTGATGTGCGGGCATTGAGGACGGCGGGAGTTGGGGGCTAGGGCGCACCTCGGTCGCAGCCATTCACGACGGGCTTGTGATAAGGTAACCGCATCCAGAAGCCCGAAATCACCCGCTCGCGGACGCATCACTTTTCTTGACACTCATTGCTGGCGCGGGTACGATGCCGATCCCCCGTCCACTCACTCCGTCGCCCCTACGTCGCGAAACCGATGCAGCTTCTCGTCGCCGTCATCAACTATGAAGAGCACATGGACGACGTGCTGGCGGGCTTCATCGAGCTCGGGATCACGGGCGCGACCGTGGTGCAAAGCGAGGGGATGGGGCACGTGCTCAACCATCTGCCCATCTTCGCCGGGCTGCGGCAATCGCTCGGACCGCGATCGCGTCCGATCAATCACACCGTGTTCAGCGTGATCGACGACGAAAAGGTGGACGCCACGATCGCCATGATTCAGCGCGTCTGCGGCAGTCTCGAGGTGCCGGGCGCCGGTATTGTCTTTACGGTGCCGGTGGGGCGCGTCGTCGGGCTCGCCGCGGAACTCGGCACGCGGGCGAGCCGATGACGCCCGTTACGAGGGGCCGGGACTGGCCCCACCCTTGCACCCGGATGCGCGCGTGACGGTCAAGATGGTGATCAACCGATGATGCACGTGAGCGGACTCGCGCTCGCTTTGCTGCCACAAGCGCAGCAGGCAGCGCGGGCGATCGCCGACACGCAGCTCGTGCGCGCCGTAGTCGAGCCGCACGGGTGGGTGCAGACGGTGACCGGCATCGCCATGGCGCTGCTCTCGATCGTGTTTCTGGCGCTCTGTTTCGTGCTGCTGCCGGCGGCGTGGAATCTTCGGAAGACGTACGGCAAGATCAACGCACTATTAAAACGACTCGACGCGGACATCACGCCGATCGTGAAGCACGCGAGCACCATCGCAGACAACGTCGATTATGTGACCACGTCGATCCGCGTCGATGTCCAGCAGGTCAGCGCGACGATTGCCACGGCGAACGACCGGTTGAACGCGGCGCTCGCGGCGGCCGAGCAGCGAGTGCAGGACTTGAACGCCTTGCTGCGTGTAGTGCAGGACGAAGTGGAGAGCACGTTTGTGGGTACCGCGTCCGCGGTGCGCGGGGTGCGCGCCGGCGTCGCATCGTTTCGCGACGGCGCGGTGGGAGAGAGCGAGCCATCCGATGTAGAATTCGATGACGATCACGATGACGATCACGATGCCGATCACGATGCCGACCAGATCGATTTGCTGAACGAAGCCGAGGAGGCCGAAGATGGGTACGACGATAGGATCGCAGCCGACGAGCTCGAACCGAGAGCGGGGGGCCCGCGGATCCGCCCGCGGCCGAAACACCGCGCCGCCGACTGACCAGTACGACCTGCTCACCGCGATGCTGCTCGGCGTCGCAGTCGGTACCGTAGTGACGCTGCTCTTTCGCACGGGACCGCGCGGCCGCCGCCCGATGAGCGCGGCGCTGATCGCCGCGGGCGAAGGCGCCAGGCGCGCCGCTCCCTACGCGAAGAAGGGCGCGCGATGGGCCGGTGAGCGCGCGGCCGAGGGCGCCGAGTGGGCGCGCGACCGCGGCGGCGAATTGTGGGACCGCGTTCCCGCGGAAGAGATGGCCGACGGCGTCGGCGAGTATCTCGCCAGCGCGCGCGACGCCATCAATGAAGTCGTGTCCGACGAGCTGCGCGATCTTCGCAAGGCCGTCAAGCGCCGCCGGAAAGCGCTCGGCATCTAGTTGCGGCTGACTCGGCAGTTGGTCGCACGGCGGCCGCGTCGCCGCTGGCGCGCGGCCGCGCTCGTGCTCGTCGCGATCGTGGCCGTGGCACTGGTGCCGCGCGACGCCTGGGCGTGGACGCCTGGCACGCACATCTTTCTTGGCGAGCAAGTGCTGCGCTCGCTCGAGATGCTGCCCGGCGCGATCGCCGATCTCCTGCGCGCCTACCCGCACGATTTCCTCTACGGGTCGATCGCGGCGGACACGAGCATCGCCAAGAAGTACGCGCCGGCCGGGCGCCACTGTCATTCGTGGAACGTCGGACTCGAGATCCTCGATCGCTCGAGCGACGAGGCGCTGCGCGCGTTCGGCTATGGGTATCTCGCGCATCTCGCCGCCGACGTCGTCGCGCACAACTACTTCGTGCCGCGATATCTCGTGTCCTCATCACGAACATCTGGGCTCGGCCACAGCTACTGGGAGGGCCGATTCGAGATCCACATCGGCGATGGCTACGCGCGGCGAGCGCGCGACGTGATCATGATGGATCATTCGAGCTCGGACGGCCATCTCGACAAGATCCTCAGCCCGACGATTTTCTCGACGTCGACGAACCGGCGCATCTTCCGCGGCATGGTGTTCGTCACCGACTCGGACTCGTGGCAGCGCATCATGCAGATCGCCGCGGAGAACAGCCGCTGGGACATCACCGATCCCGAGGTCGCGCGCTACATGGAGCGATCGTACGACTTCGTGATGGATCTACTGAATCGCATGGATGGCTCGGAGCCGTTCGCGCTCGACCCCGCCGGTGACGACGCGCTGCGATTGGCGAAAGAAGTCCGCAAGCAGGCGCGCGCCACGGGCCTCGGCTTTCACGTCGGCGAAGAGGCGGTGCGCAATTTCAGCATGCCGGAAACGAGCTTGGGATTTTCGGCGGCCAACCCGCTGCCGCTCTATCCCGCCGTGCGCGCCGACAAGAGCTGATTGACGCGCTTGGGATCGGCGCGGCCGCCGCTCTTCTTCATCACGAGTCCGACCAATACGCCCTGCAGCTTTTTCTCGCCACCGAGATAGCGCTGCGCCTCCGCCGGATTCTCGGCGAGCACTTCGGCGACCCACTTCTCGAGCGCCCCGTCATCGCGCTCCTGCAGCACGCCAAGTCTGTGGGCGATGGCGTCCGGCCGCTCCCCTGAAGAGGCCATCTCGGCGAAGACCGTTTTCGCGGCGGAATTGCTGAGCGCTCCATCGCGAACGAGCTTGATCAACTGCGCGAGATCGGCCGGACGGACGCGGAAGGTCTGGAGGTCGCCGCCGGACGCGTTCAGCGTCGCGAGCACCGACCCGCGAATCCAATTCGCGGCCGCCTTGGGATCATCGCTCGCCCGCGCGGTCGCCTCGAAGTACTCGGCCAGCGCGGGGCTCGCGGTGAGCACCTCGGCGTCGTCGATGCCTAACGAATACGCGGTCGCCAGACGCTCGCGACGCGCGCGCGGCAGCTCGGGAAGATTCTTCTTGATCTCATCGATCCACGGCTGATCGAGCACGAGCGGCGGCAAGTCGGGCTCGGGGAAATACCGATAGTCGTGACTTCCTTCCTTGGAGCGCGCGGGGCGCACTTCGCCCTTCGCGCCATCCCAGAGCATCGTCTGCTGCTGAATCGCTTGGCCGGCATCGAGCGCGGCGCACTGGCGCGCAAACTCCGCCTCGAGCGCGCGCTCGACGCCGGAGAAGGAATTCATGTTCTTCACTTCGGTCTTGGTGCCGAGTTTTGTCTCGCCCTTGAGCCGCGCGCTGACGTTCGCGTCGACGCGAAGACTCCCCTCCTCCATGTTGACGTCGCTCACATCGCAGTACTCGAGGATCTGCTTGAGCACGCGCAGATACGCGCCGGCTTCCTTCGACGAGCGCATGTCGGGCTCGCTGACGATCTCGATGAGTGGAACGCCGGCGCGATTGAGATCGATCGCGGTCGCCGCGGAGTAACGGTCGTGAATCGACTTGCCCGCGTCCTCTTCCATGTGGACGCGCGTGATGCCGATGACGATCGGCTGTCCATCGGCATTGACGCCGATCTGCAGACGACCGTGCTCGCAGAGCGGCTTGTCGTACTGCGAGATCTGATAGCCCTTCGGCAAATCCGGGTAGAAATAATTCTTGCGCGCGAAGATCGATGTGCAACTGATCGAGCACTCGAGCGCGCTTCCGGTGATCACGGCCAGCCGCACCGCTTCGGCGTTGAGCACCGGCAGCGCACCGGGTAACGCGAGGCACACGGGACACGTGTTGACGTTCGGCGGCGCGCCGTACTCGGTCGAGCAATTGCAGAACGCCTTGGTGCGGGTCTTGAGCTGCACGTGCACCTCGAGCCCCACCACCATCTCGTAGCGATCCGTGACCGCGCTCATCGGCTGGCCTCCGCGCCGAGCGCGCGCTCGAGCGCATAGGCGACGCGAAACATCTCCGGCTCGCCGAAGTGGCTGGCGATGAGCTGGCCACCTACAGGCAGTCCGTCGACACGCCCGATGGGGAGCGACATCGCCGGCACGCCAGCGAGATTGGCGGTCACCGTGAAGATGTCGCTCAGGTACATCTCGTACGGGTCGTCGCTCTTGGCGCCGATGGCGAACGCGGGCGTCGGCGCGGTCGGCGTGAAGATCGCGTGGACGCCGCCATCGAATACATCGCGAAAATCCTGCGCGATGAGCGCGCGCACGCCTTGCGCTTTCTTATAGTAGGCGTCGTAATAGCCGGCCGAAAGGACGTACGTGCCGAGAAGAATGCGCCGCGTGACCTCGGCGCCGAAGCCGCGGGACCGCGTCGCCTCGTACATGCCGCGCAGGCCCTCGCCTTCAATGCGCAGGCCGTACCGTACCCCGTCAAATCGCGCGAGGTTGGAGCTCGCCTCGGCCGGCGCAATCACGTAGTAGACGGGGATCGCCAGGTCAGTGTGCGGCAACGAGACGTCGCGCACCTCGGCGCCGAGGGAGCGCAACGCGTCGAGCGAACGCTCGCAGAGCGCGCGCAGCTTGGGATCGAGCGAGTCCGGGAAATATTCTTTCGGCCGGCCGATGACCACGCCATCGAGTCGCTCGGTGTTCGAGTCGCGGTACCGTGGCACCGGATGCTCGGCCGTCGTCGAGTCACGCACATCGCGGCCGGCGATCGTCTCGAGACCGAGCGCCGCATCGCCGACCGTCGCGCCGAACACGCCGATCTGGTCGAGCGATGACGCGAAGGCGACGAGTCCGAAGCGGCTGACGCGTCCGTACGTCGGCTTCACGCCCACGACCCCGCAGAAGGAGGCCGGCTGCCGGACCGATCCACCGGTCTCGCTGCCGAGCGCGATGCGGCAGATGCCCGCGGCGACCGCAGCGGCCGAGCCCCCGGAACTTCCTCCGGGAACGAGTCGCGGATCGAGTGGGTTCTTCGCCGGACCGTAGGCGCTGTGCTCGGTCGATGAGCCCATCGCGAACTCGTCGCAGTT
>JALZAE010000476.1 GCA_030948535.1 Gemmatimonadota bacterium
CCGCTGAAGGGAGTGAATCGCAGAATGTCGCCGGTCCACGCAATGCGTTTCCCGATCGGATCCTCACGGGCGAAGAACATGTCAGCCAACGTCTGGTTGATGATCACAACTTTCCCGGAGCCCTTCACATCGGTCGTCGCGAATTCCCTTCCCTTGAGAAGGGAGATTCCCGCGGCGCGGAAATATTCCGGGCTGGCCGTTCGAAATTCGGCGCGTGGCTTCGCCTGTCCCACGGCGAGTGACTTGCCTTCCGCTTTGACCTCGAACTCGACCTGCGAGAGGCGGAGCGGCACCGTGGAACCGAGGCCGACTTCAATCACGCCGGGAATCGTTCGTACCTCGCGACGCATGCGCTCGTAGCGCTCCTTGCCGTCGGCGTCGGCGCCCGCCAACAGCTGCGCCGTCGTGAG
Source organism: Gemmatimonadota bacterium (assembly GCA_030948535.1). Classification (GTDB taxonomy): domain Bacteria; phylum Gemmatimonadota; class Gemmatimonadetes; order Gemmatimonadales; family Gemmatimonadaceae; genus JALZAE01. The sequence continues at coordinate 411 of JALZAE010000476.1, forward strand.
CAGCGGCACCTGCATCGTGAGCACTTCCTCGGTGCGAAGACCGGTGCTCACCTGAGACAGCTCGATCATGGTGCGGGTGAGTAATCCGGCGCCGGCGAGCAGCACGACGCACACCGCGATCTGGGCGACGACGAGTCCGCGCTGCAGCCGCTGCTTTCTCGAGGAGCCGCTGATTCGCCGCGTGCCCGAAGAGATCATGGCGGCGAGCGCGCCTTCCTTCGGAAGGAAGGCAACAAACGAGAGCAACAACGCGAGCGCGACCGACAAGGCAAGGGCGAACGCGAGGACCAACGCGTCGAGGCGAATCTCGTCCGCGCGCGGTGAATAGCGCTCGGCAAAGGACGTGAGCAGCTGTACGCCGCCGATCGCCATGACGATGCCGAGGATCGCACCCAGGAGTGCCAGCACCAGATTCTCGACCAGCAGCAACCGCCGCAGTCGTGCTGCGCCGGCGCCGAGCGCTACACGCACCACCAGCTCGTGCTCCCTGCGCACGCCGCGCATGAGCGTCAGGTTGGCGACGTTGGCCGCGGCGATGATCAAGACGAACGCGGCCGCGCTCATGAGCAGCCACAGCGTCAGGCGCGCGCGCTCCCCGAGCGCCTCCTTGAAGGGAATGACATCGACGCGATAGTGCGAAGCCGGGTCGTACGCTTCCTTGTGCGCGCTTTGCATGCGCGCGTAGACCGCGGCGACCTCGCTCCGTGCCTGCTCGACGCTCGCGCCTGGTGCGAGGCGCGCCACCATCTCGGTCATGCGATGCGTGCGGCCCTCCACCATCATCGCGCTCACGTGGTGCGGGCTGTTCACCATGTTGAGCAGCGCGTCGATGCGCGCCGGAAAGAACGGCGCGGGCTGCACGACTCCGATCACCGTCACCGAATTGCCATCCAGTCTCACTTGCTTGCCGACGATGTTGGGATCGCCGCCGAAGCGCTTCATCCAGTACTCGTGCGTGAGCACCATCACCGGTGGCACTCCGGGCCCGTCGTCGCCCGGCTGCGTCAACCGTCCGAGCACGGGCGCGAGTCCCATTACCTCGAAGTAATTGCCGGTGACCAGGCCCACGGTGATGCGCACTGCGTCGTTGTCAGACTGATGCGTGAAGGTGAAGGGCGAGTACTCCGCGATGCCCGCGAGTGATTTGGCGCCGTCGCGGAATTCGCGCACTTCGGGAACGGAGAAGTTGATGTTTGATTGGCCCAACCCGTCGGTCGACTGCCGCAAGTAGACGAGCCGATCGCCGTCGCGGTGCGGCAGGGGCTTGAGCAGGACGCCGCGCACGACGCTGAAGATCGCCGTGTTGGCGCCGATGCCGAGCGCGAGGGTGAGGACGACGACGATGGTGAAGGCTGGACTGTGTCGCAGCGCGCGCAGTGCATAGCGGAAATCGGCCGCGACGCTCTCGACCCATGGCAGCCCGCGGCGATCGCGCACCGCCTCGGCGGCGATCGTAAGACCGCCGGATGCAAGAAGCGCCTGGCGGCGTGCTTCGTCCGGCAGCATGCCGCGGCGGATGTTCTCGGCGGTCTCCATCTCGAGATGTGCCTGGAGCTCGTCGCGGAGGTCGTCGTCCGCGACTGGTCCGGCGAAGAGGCCGGCGATGCGCGCGAGCGCGGCGCGAAGGTACCTCATGGTGTCTCCCGTCGCGGCGCGAGAAAGGCGGCGATCAGATCGGCCGTCTGATTCCATTCGCGTGCTTCGCGCGCCAGCTGCTTACGGCCCGCGGCACTCAGCGAATAAAATTTCGCCCGGCGATTGTTCTCGGAGGGGCGCCACTCCGCGGTGATGAAGCCTTCTTGCTCGAGCTTGAGGAGCGCGGGGTAGAGCGTGCCATAGTTGAGCGTGAGGCGGTTCTTGCTCGTCTCCTCGATGCGGCGCGCGACTCCGTAGCCGTGGAGAGGCCCGAGCACGTCGAGCGTTCTGAGGATCATGAGGGCAAGGGTGCCCTGCTTCACTTCCAACTTGTCCGCCATGTACCGTCCTATGGGATGACCATATGACGGTAATGTCGGGTATCGGATCGCGCAATGGCGCCGTGTCAATGCGTCGCAGTAGGCGGACGGTGTTAGTTGAGATTTGGCACGCGGTCGCCGGCGCTTTGTGCCGGCGCCCCGCTAGCGCTCGGGATGCGCGTGTCTGAGATTGCGCGGCGCACCGCGACAGTAGCGAAGAAAGAGGTGACGACATCCGACCCGAACTGAAGGCGCATTCACTGTTTCGCGCCGTGGCGGCGCGTGCGACCGGTGCGGTCACGCCGCGCTGGATCTTCTTGCGTTCGCTCGGCCTGATTTTTTTCAGCGCGTTTTATTCGCTCGCGCGGCAGGCCCACGGCTTGATCGGCGGGCAGGGCGTGCTACCCGTCGGCGGCTATCTCCAGCAGGTCAGCGAAGCGCTGCCCGGCGCCACGCGCTTCTGGTACGCGCCGAGCATCTTGTGGCTGCGCTCCGGCGACCCTGCGCTGACGGTGCTTGTCGCAATGGGAATCATCTGCTCGCTGCTTCTCGTCGCGAACGCTTGGCCACGTGCGATGACCGCGCTCTGCACGCTGATCTTTCTCTCCTTCGTAGCGACGCTTCAGGATTTCTCGTCGTATCAATCGGATGGGATGCTGCTCGAGGCTGGATTCATCGCCATCTGGTTCGCGCCGCGTGGCTTTCGCCCCGGACTCGGCGCGCTCGATCCGCCGTCGCGCATCAGCGTGTTCATGCTGCGATGGGAATGGTTCCGGATCTACTTCGAATCCGGCCTGGTCAAGCTCATGAGCGGTGACGTGCACTGGCGCAATTTCACGGCGATGGATGACTACTACCAAAACGGACCGCTCCCTGCGTGGCCCGGCTGGTACGTGCAGCATCTCCCGCACTGGTACCACGCGGGCACGGTAGCGGTGACGCTGATCGTCGAGCTGCTGGTCGTGTGGGCAGTGCTTCTTCCTCGCCGTTTTCGCCTGGCGTGCTTCGCCGTCGTCACCACGTTGCAGATCGGCATCATCGCCACGGCGAACTATGCGTTCTTGAATTACCTCGTGCTCATGCTGGGCGTTCTCCTCCTCGACGATGGTGCGCTCGCGCGCGTCGCATCGATTTCCACGAGGAGGCTTCCGCGCCTGAGAGGTCATACCGAGCATCTGCGGACCGCCTCACCGAGCGTTTCGCGCACGCCGGCCCGCGTCCTCATCGAAGCGTTCGCCCTCGCGTGGATCTTCTACGCCACGCTGTGGGCATTTCTGGCACCGCGATCGACGGGCGTTCTCGCGGCACCCGAGCGCGCACTCGAGCCCTTCCGCATCGCCAACGCCTACGGTCTCTTCGCGACAATGACCGAGGCGCGGTACGAGATCGAGTTTCAGGGGAGCAGCGACAGCGGCCGCACCTGGGTCGCATATCCCTTTCGATACAAGCCGCAGAGCGTGACCGAGCGGCCGGGTGTGTACGCGCCGTATCAGCCGCGTTTCGAGTGGAATCTGTGGTTCGCGTCGCTCGGACCTTGGCAGGCAACGCCGTGGGTCGTCGCGGCGCAGGCGCGGCTTCTCGGCGGGAGCGACGCTGTTCTGTCGCTCTTTCGCCGCGATCCCTTCGATGGGCATCCGCCGGCGATGGTACGGTCGGTCCTATGGCAGTACTGGTTCACCGACGCGCCAACCAAGCGTGTGACCGGCGCGTGGTGGCGCCGGACGTATCTCGGGCTGTTCGCGGGTACCGTGGCGCGTGGGCAGAATGGGCGCATTGTGTTCACTCCGGCACCGCCGCGGTAGCGGACGTCCGCCGACTCGAACTTGCGCACCGCAGCCGATCATCAGCGCGTCGGCGTGTCGTACCAGGAGCGACGGCCCGGCATCTGCACGGCAGTCGGGTTCTCATGACCGGAGATGAACATGATGCCTTTACCCCATCGTGCATGGCGCGCCGTACTGTGGATTGGCGTACTGCTCTTGCCTGGCTGTGTCGTGCTCACCTGCCATTCCCCCTGAGGGACTATTGGTGCTCGCGCGACGGCGCACTCCCCGCGCACGCCACCGTCCCATCCGCCACGCGATCGCGCGCTCGGACCTCTTTCCCTCGATTCGGGCGTTGAGAGTGTCCGGCGCGAGATGCTCGTACACGATCCGCCGCGGAAACTCGATCGCCGGATCTTCCCACGTCGCGGACCCGTTCGCGATCGCGATCGGACCGAACGCCCCCGGCTCCTTCCCCTTCGGATGTGGCCGCATCACCGGCCCCTTCGGCCCGACATCTGTCCTAGGGTCGCAGCGCCTCTCCCTTGAGCCAGCGGCCGAGATATTCGTCGGTCACTTTCTGGATGAGCTGGAAGCTCTGACCGTTGTACGCCGCTCCATGATGTCCCGGCGGATAGATGCGCGTGTCGACATCCTTTCCCGCATTGGTGAGCGCCGTGAGCAGCTGCATCGTGTGCTGCGGGTGCACGTTGTCGTCCATCATCGAATGGATGACGAGCAGGTGGCCCTTGATCTTGCCGGCGCCGGCGATGGCGGAGCTGCGCTGATAGCCCGCGGCGTTGTCCGCGAGCACATCCATGTAGCGCTCGGTGTAGATCGAGTCGTAGAGTCCCCAGTCGCCGACGGCCGAGTTGGCGATGCCGACGGAGAAGATGTCGGGATACGCCTCCATGGTGAACACGGTGCTGTAGCCGCCATAGCTCGTTCCCATGATCCCGATCTTCTTCGCATCGACATACGGCAGCGTGCCCATGTACTTCGCCGCTTCGGCGAAATCGTGCGCCTCCCATTTGCCGAGATCATGGTAGACGGTCTTCATGAAGGCGCTGCCGTAGTTGTTCGTGCCGCGGTTGTTCAGTCCGACCACGATGTAGCCTTCTTGCGCGAGCCACTGACTCCACGCGCTCCCAGCGAACTGATCGTACACCTGCTGCGATCCGGGCCCGCCGTAAATCGCGAAGATCACCGGATACTTGCGCGTCGAGTCGAAGGGCACCGGCTTGATCATGTTGCCATCGATCCTGGCCGAGTCCGAGCTGGTGAAGGTGAAGATCTCGGCGGGGGAATAGGCGTGGGAGGCGAGCCATTCGCTCACCGCGGCGTTGTCCTCGAGTGTCTTGAGCTTCTTTCCCGTCGTCGCCCACAGCTCGACCTGCTGCGGCTGCTTCACCGACGACCACCGATCGATGTAGAAGGCGGTGCTCGGCGACATGTCGATGCGGTGCGTGCCCTGCGTAGTGGTGATGCGGCGCTGCCCCGTGCCGTCGTACTTGATCGCATAGAGCTGCCGCTGCACCGGCGACGCCTGCGTGCCGGTGTAGTAGATCGTCTGCGTCTTCGGGTCGCTCCCTTCGATACGCGTGACGCTCCACTTTCCACTCGTTACCTGCTTCACGAGCTTGCCCGAGTAGTCATACCGATAGATGTGCTGCCATCCATCGCGATCGCTGATCCAGAAGAACTCGTGCGATCCCTCTGGGAACGTCATCATGTCCTGGATGCCCGCATAGAAATCGTAGACGTCGATCCAGGTGCTCGACTTTTCCTCCATCACCTGGCGTTTGCCGCCGGTGTGGATGTCGAAGAAGAAGAGCTTCATGTCATTCTGCTTGCGGTTGAGCGTGATCACCGCGATAGTGTCGGGCCGGCTCGTCCAGTAGATGCGCGGGATGTAGAACTCGCCCTTCTCGCCCGTATCGAGCCACGTCTTCTTGCTGCCCTTCACATCGACGACGCCGATCCGCACCGTTGCGTTCGAGTCGCCGGGCTGTGGGATGCGAATCTGATCCCACTCGTTGTGGCGGCCGGAGAAATCGCTCAGCTGCACGACCGGCTCGGCGGTCTCGTCGACCTGCCAGAAGGCGATGAAGCGGCTATCCGGCGACCAGTTCCATGCCTGCGCCATGCCGAACTCTTCTTCGTAGGTCCAGTCGAAGCGGCCGTTGAAGACGTGCTCTTTGCCGTCGCTCGTCAGCCGGGTCTCCTTCTTCGTAGCGAGGTCGGTGACGTACATGTCGCCGCCGCGCTCGAAGCCGAGCATGGCGCCATTGGGTGAGAGCTCGGCCGTGCGCGCGCCGCTCGTCGCCAGCTGCGTCGACTTGTCCGCGAGCGAGAAGACGTAGTAGTCCGACGTGCCCGAGCGGCGGTAGATCTGCTTGAACTTCGTCTGGAAGACGAGATGCTTCGAGTCGCGCGCCCACTGGAACGATTCGTAGGCGAAGGGATCGGTCGTGCCCGGAAAGGTCATCCCCTCGGCGCTGAATAGCAGCGTGTCGCGGCCGGTGCCGGGATCGAACGCGCGAATGACTTCCTTCTTCGTTTGCGGATCGCGATCGAGGTACGAGAAACGGGCGCCGCCCTCGATCCAGTTGACGTTGCGCGGGCCGGCGCGGCCGGCGAGCGCGCCACCCGACCGCAGCGCGTCATCCAGATTTGCAAAGCGTGCTTTCTGTTGTGCGTGCGCGCGTGCCGGAAAGACAATTGCGAGCGCGAGCAACAGTGGAACGACGCGAACGAAGCGAGGGCGCATAGCTGAGGACCGTTGTGGGAAACCGAAGACTGGCGTCTTGCAAAATAACAACAGTTGAAGATGTCGGATGTAAAGAAGTCGGATGTCAGAACTGCCAACCGCGAAGTGCGGTTGGCAGTCACCGTGGCCCGCTAGGTCAATAGCGGGATCATTCCTGACCTAGGGCTACTGGTACTACGACACCCGATCGGTCAGGGGCGTTGTGCGCTCATCGCTTCGGCCATCTTCACCGCCGAGTATGCGTTGACGATGCCGCCAGTGGCGGAGAGCGAGCCGAACAGGACTTTCTCGCCGCTCGAGCCCGGCTTCACCACCATCTGGTCGCCATGCTTCGTGACGGACGCGAGGATGATGCGCTTTACCTCGGCGGCGGTCAGGTTGGGGTAATAGGACATCAACATCGCGGCCAGACCCGTTACCACCGGCGCCGCCATGCTCGTGCCGCTCTCGCGCTCGAAGCCGCCACCGGGGACAGTGGAGAGAATGTCCTCGCCCGGGGCGAACACGTCGACCAGCTCCTTGCCGTAATTGGAGAACGACGTGGCGAGACTGTCCAGTCCCTTCCACGACGAAGCGCCAACCTCGATCCAGTTCTGCGCCCGGCCGCCGCCCTGAAAGACCGGCGTCGGAAAATTCTTGCTCACGGCGAGATCAGCGCCTTCGTTGCCTGCGGCGTGGACCAGCAGCGCGCCATGCGCGTCGGCGTACTTCACGGCGTCATCGACCACGCCCTTGTACGGCGAGTAGCCCTTGCCGAAGCTCATGTTGATGACGCTCGCGCCGTTGTCGACCGCGTAGCGAATCGCGTTCGCCACATCCTTGTCGCGCTCATCCCCGTCGGGAACCGTGCGCACGCTCATGATCTTCACCGCGCCGACGTTGCCGTCGACCCCATCGATGCCGAGCGAGTTGCCGCGAACCGCGCCGATGATGCCCGCCACGTGCGTGCCGTGCTTCGCGTCCGGACCCATGACGTCCGAATTGCCGTAGCGACGCTCATTGGGATTCGCGTAGTCGTCGCCGACGATCGGTCGCGGATCGAAATCGGGATTGAGGCCGCGCTCGAGCGTGTTCTTCACCGACTCGCGATTTTCCTTCACGACCTGGGCGGTGATACCCGCGTCGGCGATCCGCAAATACAGATCGCGCGCCCGCTGGAGGTCCTGCGACATCGGCCGAAACGCGGCGACGCCTGAGACGGTGAGCGTGTCCGTCTTGAGCGCCGCCTTGAGCACCGTCGTCACCTGGTCGAGCGTGGCGCCGGCCTGGTCGATCTCGGCCAGCGACGCCTGCGCGTCGGCGCGGCGCTTGTCCAGGTCGTCAGCGATGGACTTGCAGCGCTGCTTCTCGGTGGCGACGGCGGGCGGGCTCTTCTTGCAGCGCACGTACACGCGCGTCAGCTCGTAGGTGTCCCACTGCACATCTTTGCCGTCCTTGCCGCCGATGAAGTTCCAGCCGCGCATGTCATCGACGTAGCCGTTGCCATCGTCGTCCTTGCCGTTGCCCGCGGTCTCTTTCGGATTCAGCCAGAGATTCGCGCGAAGATCGGCGTGTGATGTGTCCACGCCGCCGTCGATGACGGCGACGACGACGGTACGCTTGGGCTGTCTGCCCGCGAGCAGCTCGCGGTACGCACGCTCGGCGCTGATCCCCGCGACATGGTCGGTCGCTTCATCGAGCAGCTGCCAGTTGCGCGCGGCCTCGTGCGCGTTGACGCTCGCCGGCGGATCGGCGGACGGCTTGGGCGTGGCGGCGACCGCCGCGGATTCCGGACGAGTCGCGATGACGGGCGCGGGTGCCGGCGCGGACGGCGCCTGCGTGGTGTGCGCGGGCGCGCAGGCAGCGAGGAGGAGCGAAGCAACGAACAGCGAAAAGCGCGGCGCGCGCGGCGTCATGTCGAGATCCTTGGGCGATTGTCGGGACAGTGGCTGCCGGAAAGATGACCACGCGGGGTGCGGCCCGCCACGCATCACCTGGTAAGCGTTCCGTAAGAGTAGCTCAGCTCGCGCGCCGGCCCGACCGTCGCGCCTGGATCACGAAGCGGCAGCTCGGCTCCCCCGCGCGGTCACAGCGCTCGTGCACGGGCGTGCCGGCGACTTCGGAGAGCAGCTGTTCGACGGCATTACACATCTCCGGGCGCGCGCGCACTGCCTGTGAGAGCGGGCATCCGTGACCGCGCAGCACGACCTCCTCGCCGGAGCGCGACTGTTCGATGTCCCCGCCGAGCTCGCGCAGAAGCGCTGCCGCGGCGCGAACGCGGTCGGCATGCGACGCATCGGCAGCGACGGGCGGTGCAAGCCGGCGACCGACGTCGCGCATCAAGGTCTCGAGCGACCGCGGCGTCATACGATCGCCGAGCTCGGCCATCAGCGCGGAAAGCACGGGAGCGTACGCGGTCGAGAAGACGACCTCGGCGCCTGGCGCGATCTCGTACTCGGTCGCCGGCTTGCCGACCGTGCCCGAGCGTCGCACGCCCGCCGCGCCAACGATTCCCTCGTGCTCGAGCGCCGTGAGCTGCGCGCGCACGGCGTTGTCGGTAAGGCCGAGCGCGGCCGCCAACTCCTCTACGCTTTTTCGCCCGCGCCGCAGGAGCCCCACGATTTTGCCGCGTGTCGTGTCCGCGAAGTGCCGCTGCCAGAAGCCCACCGTGTCTCCGAATGACGATCCCTCAGAATAACGGGTATGCTCGATCGAGACAATAAGTCCACGAATTACTTGACAAATTATTCTTGGCGTGGCAGTCTTCTCGCACAACCTTTACTCAGTGAGGCAGGTTTCATGTCCAGCATCAAGCATGTGGCCGGCGCGATCGCGATCGCCGCCGCCATGACGTTCGCGCCGACGATCTCGCAGGTGCAGGCGCAGGCCAAGCTCGACGATCCCACCATCGTCGCGATTTTCGACGCCGCCAACACGTGGGACATGGAGACCGGCTCGCTCGCGGTGAAGAAGGGATCGACGAAGGAGATCCGGGACTTCGGCGCTATGCTGAACCGCGACCACAAGGGAGTACGCCAACAGGGGCGCGATCTGGCGAAGAAGCTCAAGGTGACGCCGACGCCGCCGAAGGGCTTCGCCATGGCCAAGGAGCACGACGCCGCGATGAGGAAGCTCAAGGGTCTCAGCGGGAAGTCGTTCGACCGCGCGTTCCTCGAGCACGAGGTCGCGTACCACAAGGCGGTACTCGATGCGGTCACCAACACGCTACTGCCTGCACTGCAGAACCAGGACGTCAAAGACCTGGTGACGAAGGTCGGTCCCGCTTTTCAGGCGCACATGCTCGCCGCGCAGAACATGCTCGACAAGATGCCCAAGTAGCGCGCCGCTACTTGCAGGATGCATGAGACGCCGCGCGATCGCTCGCGCGGCGTCTCGTCCGTCCGGCATTCAGTCCCGCCGACTACTCAGCTTGCGTAGCCACCAAGATGAATCGCCTCGAGCATCATGTCGCTCGACGCACTCGCGGCGCGCAACGACGCCGTGAAGCCGAACTTGGCCGTGATCATCTCCACCATCTGGTCGCTCAGCTCGCCGCCGCCATGCGCCGCGGCCACGCCCGCCTCATCCGCTCCGGAAGCGCCGACGTTGGCAATCTGCGCGGCGGCCCGATCGAAGCGCGCCGCATTGCCCTGCATTCCGCTCAGCGCGGAGTTCAACCCGTTGATCATCCGATTCCTCCGAATGGCGAAACTCTACGATGAGTATCGGCTCATGACGGAGAAACTGAACGGCCGCTATTCGCTCCGCATGGCCTGGATCGGGTCGATCCTGGCCGCCCGTCGTGCTGGGATCAGCGTTGCGGCAAGCGCAACGGCGCATAATATGGCCGTCACCGCGATGAAGGTGACGGGGTCGGTCGATCGAACGCCGTAAAGCAACCCCGACATGAGCCGCGTGAGGATGAGCGCGCCGACGATCCCCACACCGGCGCCGGCGAGCGCGACGCGCATTCCCTGCCCCACGACCAATCGCACGACATCGCCATGCTTGGCGCCGAGCGCGACGCGGATGCCGATCTCGTGCGTGCGCCGCGTGACCGCGTAGCTCATGACGCCGAATATGCCGACGGCCGCCAGCACGAGCGCGACGCAGGCGAAGACGACGAGCAGCAAGAGATAGAACCAGGGTCCTGCGGTCGCGTCGGCGACGACCTGCGGCATCGTGTGCACTTCGGAGACGGCGACGCCGCGGTCGATCGACCAGATCGCTTCGCGCACGGCCGGCGCGAGCGCGGCGGGATCGTCGCCGGCGCGTACGACGAGGGTGAGGTACGCCACGTGCGCGTCCGGGTCGGTGAGGTGACTGCTGCTCTGGAGCACGGGGATGTACATCTCATCCTGCGGCGCCGACGCCCAGTCCTCCTGTCGCGCGTTCTTCGTCACGCCGACGACCGTCATCCACACCGAATCGTTCGTCGGCTTCTTGATCGACATCCGCTGGCCGATGGCATCCTTGCCCGGCCATGCGCGCTGCGCGAGCCGCTCGTTGATCACGAGCACTCGCGGCGCGCCCATGGCGTCGCTTTCCTGCACGTCGCGACCGTGTTGGAGCGCAATGCCCATCGTCTTGAAGTAGCCGGGCATGACGACCCGATAGACGGCGGTCGGGGTCTCGCCCGGCGCGGGCAACGGCTGTCCCTCGATCCAGTACGACCATCCCCACATGTCGCCCGCGAGCGGTAGATGGTTGATCAGGCTCGCCGAATGTACGCCTCGAATGGCGCGCACCTTCTCGAGCACCTGTTTGTAGAATGCCACACGCCGCCCCGGCGCCGCCTCCGCTGATCCCGCGACGGAGACCGTCATCGACAACACGCCTCGCGGATCGAAGCCGGGATCGATCTGTTGGAGTGCGACGAAAGTCCTGATCATCAATCCCGCGCCGACGAGCAGCACTAAAGCGAGCGCCAGCTCCGACGCCATCAGCATCGAGCGCAGCCGGTGTCGCTTGACGCCCTCGGTGCCCGCCCCCCCTCCCTCCTTGAACGACTCGCTGAGATTGAGCACCGACGCCTGCAGCGCCGGCACCAGTCCGAAGCCGACGCCCGTGACCAGCGACACGACGAGAGTGAAGAAAAGCACGCGCCCATCGAGCGCGATGGTGTCGACGCGCGGAATGCTGCGCGGTCCGAGCGCGACCAACACGCGGATGCCGCACGCCGCGAGCGCCAATCCAGCCGTGCCGCCGAGCCCGCCAAGCAGCAGGCTCTCCGTCAGCAGCTGCCGTACGATCCGCGCGCGGCTGGCGCCCAGCGCGGTACGCACCGCGATCTCGCGCTGCCGCGCGGCTGCCCGCGCCAGCAGCATGTGCGCCACGTTGGCGCAGGCGATCAGCAGCACGAAGCCCACCGCGCCGAGCAGCACGAGCAATGCGGGTCGCACATCACCGACGACCCGGTCCTTGAGCGGCACGACGCGCACGTCGCCATTCGTTCCGGGATACTCCTGGCGCAGCCGCGTTGTGATCGCGGCGATGTCCGCCCGCGCCTGCGCCAAGCTCACCCCGGGCGCGAGCCGGGCGAACACTCGCAGATGATTGCCGCCGCGCTCCGTTGCATGCGCCGCCAGGCTCATCGGGACCCACAGCTCGGCCTTCGTCGCCCAGAATGGCGCGAAGTTGAACGTGCTCGGCATCACGCCGATGACGGTGTACGCCTCGCCGTCGAGCTTGATCTCCTTGCCGAGGATTGCGGGATCTCCCGCGAAACGGCGCTGCCACAGTCCGTAGCCCAGTACGGCCTCGTGATCGCGACCCGCATCGCCTTCGTCGGTGGCGAACAGGCGACCCATCAGCGGACGAACGCCGAGCATCGGCAGCAGGTCGGTGGTGAGCTTGAGCCCCCAGAGTTTTTCCGATTTGTCGGCGCCGGTGAGGTTGGGCGTCCAGTAGTCCGCCGCGCTCATGGCGGCGAACGAGCGGCTCTGATCGCGCCAATCGATGTAGTTGCCAGAGGCGACCGGGTCGGTGCCATGGTGAAGGATCACGACGAGCCGATCGGCGTTGTCGTATGGGAGGGGCCGCAGCAGCACCGCATCGACGACGCTGAGGATCGCCGTCGTCGCGCCGATGCCGAGCGCGAGGGCAACGACCGCGGCGAGCGCGAAGCCCGGACTCTTCGCCAGCATGCGCGCGCCGTAGCGAATGTCCTGGGCCATGGTCTCCAGCAGGGTGCCGCTGCGCACATCGCGCACGTCTTCCTTCACCTGCGCGATGCCGCCGGCCTCGATGATCGCGGCGCGCCGCGCGTCGTCTGCGCTCATGCCGCCGCGCCCGTTCTCATCGGTGAGCATCGCGACATAGCCCTGCAGCTCGGCGTCGAGCTCCTGCTCGACCCGCTGCCGATGAACAAGATTGCGCCAGAGACTGGCGAGCCGGCGATGCAGTGACATGA
>JALZAE010000492.1 GCA_030948535.1 Gemmatimonadota bacterium
TCCTTGCCCCATGTCGGCGTGATGAAAGTCGCGATCCCACCGGCGGCGGGAATCGCCACCAAATCGACCGCCGCTCCCTCTGCGACCGGGCCATCTTCCACGCGTCTCGGTTCCGCCGGCCCACGAACGACCACGATGCGGTTGCCGTCCGGCGCCCACGCCGGATGCTGATACGTCGCGCTCTCCTTCACGAGCTGCACCGGCGCTGACGCCCCTGTCGTGCGCACCTTGTACACCGAGCCGCCCTCGCGCTGCCAGGTGACATAGGCGAGCCACGATCCGTCGGGCGACCAGGTGGGCTGCGCCTCCACCGCATCGCTGGTGGTCAACCGGCGCGGCGTTCCGTTGGGCAGCTCCATCAGGTACAAGCGGTCGAGCACGGTGAATGCGACGCGCTTGCCATCAGGACTCGGCGCGACGTCACGAATCTGGTGCGCGCGAAAATCCGATGAATCGCTGATGGGAAACTTGAAGGCGAGCTTGGGACCCAGTCCAAGCTGCGTGCGCACGTGAAACGGAACGACGACCGGCGCGCCACCATTCACCGGCACGCGCCAGATCTTGCCTCCGTAGGTGGTGACCACCTCGCGCGAGTCCGGCGTGAACGCCATGCCGGGATATGCGTCCCGGCTGCCGATGGCTTCCTGGTCATCGCGCTGCACAGGATACGCGAGCCACTTCTCATCGCCGGACTGCATGTCGTGCAGCACGAGGCCCGTCTTGGTTTCGTAGCGGGAGGCGTAGACCATCCACTTGCCGTCGGGCGAGAGCGTGGGGCGAAGCGCCGAGCCCACGCGCGACGTGCGCACCGCGGACCGTCCCGTCTCGCGGTCGTACATCCAGATCTGGTATTGCGGATAGATCGCGTTGTACTGCCAAGCGCCTTTGCGCTGCGCGTACCAGAGGTAGCGCGCGTCCGCTCCGAACGCCGCGCCCGTGGCGAGCGTCGTGCTATCGCGCGACTTGAGGATCGGGATGCCGGCGCCCCCGTCGATGTGGAACATCCACAGCTTGCCGGGCTTGAACACGATGTCCCCCACCGTGGCGACGATGTATTTCCCATCGGGGGTCCATGCGGGACTCTGGATCGCCTTGTCTCTCAGCTTGGTGATTTGCCGAGTTTCCTTTGTCTCCACGTTCAGAATCCAGACGTTCTCGGCGCCGTCACGATCCGACGTGAACGCCACCCATTTGCCGTCGGGGCTGAATCGCGGCTGCGCGTCGAACGCGAGTCCGCTCGTGATCGCCTGCGCCTCGCCTCCTCCGAGCGGCACGAGGTAGAGGTCCCCGAGCAGATCGAAGACAATGGTGCGACCGTCGCGCGAGACGTCGACGGATATCCACGATCCTTCATCGGTGTCGATGTCGATCGTGCGCGCCGGCTTGAGCGGTAGCTCCTTCTTCCCCGGCGAAGTGTCGGGATGCATGGTCGAGTCGGACGCGGCCTGCGCCGCGACGGAAGTTGCGACGGCGGCGAGTAGGGCCGCGCTGAGGAGTGCGGTGCGCATGCGATGTCGGTTTGTGGGAAGCCGTGGGGGCGGTCGATGGGAAAGTGCAGCGCACGCGTAGCCACCGCCAGTAATCGCCGGCGTCGCGTCGCGGTTCTTACTGTGCTTTTTGCACGCGCTTGACGAGGGCGTCCAATCGCGTTGCGTCGCGCCGTTCCATCGCGAGCTCGGCTTCGAGTAGAACGCGATCCCGTCCGACGGTCGCGACCGCCAGCGTCCGTCCCCTAGTGCGAAATGCTACCGCTGCCTCGCGCTTCGAGAGATCGCCGTCGACGATCATCTCATCCCACTGCTCGGCGTGGCCGACGTACGACACCGCCGTATCGTAGTGCGCACTCCAGAAAAACGGCAGCAACGCGTAAGGCTCGCGATTGCCAAGCATGTTGCGCGCTGCCGTCTGACCCTGTCGCTCGGCCACGACCCAGTGCTCGACCCTGATGCGCTCGCCAGAGTAGACGTCAGGGTAGCGGGCGATGTCCCCGGCGGCAAAGATGCCGGGCACGCTGGTCTCCAGATACGTGTCGACCGTGATGCCGCGGTCCATGGCGATTCCCGCCTGCTCGGCGAGCGCGAGCGACGGCCGCACGCCGATGCCGATCACGACAAGGTCCGCGGAAAGGACTTCGCCCGAGTCGAGCGTCACGGTGTCCGCGGCAATGTGCGTCGCCGCGCGCTGCAGATGAAACGTGACGCCATGCTCTTCGTGCACGGACCGGACGAACGCGCCAAGCTCCGGTCCAAGAATCTTGACCAGCGGTTGGGCCTCGGGCGCGACGACGTCCACCTCCAAGCCGCGCGTGCGAAGTGAAGCGGCGACTTCGAGCCCGATGAAGCTTGCGCCGATCACGACCGCGCGCCTGGCCGTCGCGGCGGCGGCGATGATCGATCGGCTATCCGCGAGCGTGCGCAGGTAATGCACGTGGGCCAGTCCGGCGCCGGGAACCGGGAGCAGGATCGGATCGGCGCCCGTCGCGATCAGCAGGCGATCGAACACCAACGATGCGCCGGTATCGAGCGTGATTCGTGTCTCCTTCGGATCGATCTTTGTCGCGCTGGTGGATGTGAGCAGCTCGATATGGTGGTCCTGATAAAACGATGCGGGGCGAAGTGGAATCCATTCTTCCGGCGCCGCGCCCGACAGATAGTCCTTCGAGAGATTCGGCCGGTCGTACGGTACCGACGCATCGGCGCCCACCATCGTGATCGCGCCGTCGTATCCCTCGCGCCGAAGCATTTCAGCGGCGGCATTTCCCGCCGCACCAGCACCGACGATGATGATGCTCGCGGGCGATGATTGCGTGGATGCCGATCCCGTTGCGCGCGCATCGCGCGGCGCCCGCGTCGCGCCATCGACCGCGGGAATCTCGTCGGTTACGACGATCATGTCGCCGCGCCGCTCGACCTTCCAGCGCGCGATGGGATTGAGCGCGGGCGCGCGAATCGCTTCGCCAGTGCGCAGGCTGAAGCAGGCGTGATGCCACGGACAGCGGACGGTGTCGCCAACCAGGATGCCTTCCCCGAGCGGACCGCCATAGTGCGTGCAGCTCGCGGCCACCGCGAAGATGTCGTCACCGTTTCGCGCGAGGAGTACAGATTTGCCCCGCGCATGACCGACGAGCAGAGCGCCGTCACCGAGCGTGGCTGCGGGAATGCCGGCCTCCAGATCAGGTCCGCTCAAGGATGTTGTCTCCTCACTCACGGGGCAGAGCTCCTCCGTCCAGAAGCGGCGCGGCCGCATCCGGCATCGAGCGCTCCGCCCGCGGAGGTCTCGTGTACAAAATCGCGAGCCATGTGAGACCGATCAGGATCATGGCCGCGCACAGCAACTGTCCAGCGCTGAAGGGGCCGAGGACGAATCCGAGCTGCGGGTCCGGCTGCCTCGTGAACTCGATCAGAAATCGGATCACGCCGTATCCGACGAGAAACGCGCCCGACAGCAAACCGGGACGATACCAATTCTGGCGGACTGCGCGTCGCTGGAGCCAGAAGAGAAGGCAGGCGAGGAAGAGTCCTTCGCCGAGAGCTTCGTAGAGCTGCGAAGGATGACGGGGCTGATGCGTCGGGTCGGTCGGAAACACCATCGCCCAGGGCACGTTGGTCACGCGGCCGTAGAGCTCGGCGTTGATGAAGTTGCCGAGGCGGCCGAAACCCAAACCGGGCGGTCCGGCCAACGCCAACGTATCCGCCACAGCGAGGATGGGTAGACGCTCGCGCAGCGCGAAGATCGCGCATGCCAGTGTCATCCCGATCACCGCACCGTGGAACGACAGGCCGCCGTGCCAGATGCGGACGAACTCGAGCGGATCGGTGCGATAGTGCCCCGGCTCATAGACGAGCGCGTAGATGGTGCGCGCACCGAGCAACATGCCAAAGACGAGATACGCGACGAATCGATCGAGCTGCGCCTCCGACATTGCCACCAAGCCGCGCGCGATGCGCCTGCGCGTGATGCGGATCCCGATCACGAACGCGAGCAGATACATCACGCCGTACCAACGAATCGCGATCGGCCCGATCGAGATGATCACCGGCGAAATGTGCGGATACGGAATCGTCACGGCGCGCTGTCGCTCGATGGTCGAAGGGCAAGGGTCGTGCGGTCGTCAGCCACTGCTGCAAGTCTCGCACGCGACACAGCAGGAGAATCACAAATGTACGCGCTTTTCGGCGATTGGCCCGCGCGGCGCAACGACTCGTCGCCGGAGCTCGCTTCACGCCTAGCCGGCCGCGCGCTCGGTAGGCATCGTGTCACTCGTCAACTCTGCCCGACAGGAAACCGCGAACTTCTAAATGGCTCTCCTCTGCCGTCACCGATTCCCGCTCGTCGTACAAACGCTCGCCCGTGGCGGCGCGATCAGCATCATTGCTCTCGCTGCGCTCCCGGCGCAGAGCACGCCAAGCGCCGGCAGTCGCACCTACACGCTGCTCGGCGACGTGCGAGATCTTCGCTCGGTTCCAGGCGGTGCGCTGATCCGCGCGGAGCACGGCCGCGTGCTCGTCGAGCTCGTGGCCGGGATCGGTGCCCGCGTGCGCGTTCGTTTCGGGGATTCAGCCGCCGCGAATTTTCCCGCGCCGCGCTCGCTCGCCACCGGCGACGATGCGAAGCCGCTTGCGCCGAGCGTCGTGCGCGAGATCGGCGACACCATCGTCATCACCGCTCTGGGTGTGGCCGATGTCCGCGTGACGCGCCATCCGCTGCGCGTCATCGTGCGCGACGGAGCGGGCAACGAGCTGCTACGCGAGACGTTCGGCGCCGCGGCGCTCGACGGCCGGCTCGCGCACTACGCCCGCGACCGCGCAGGCACGCGCTACTTCGGACTCGGCGAACAGCCCGCGCCTCTCGTTCGCAATGGCGGCACCTTTCCATTCTGGAACACGGACCGCTTCGCCTATCTGCCGGGCGAGACGCCGATCTACTCGACGATGCCCTTTTACGTAGGAGTCGCCGATGGGATCGCGTACGGCGTTCTGTACGACAATCCCTTCCGCGGCGAGGTGGACTTGGCCGGCCGTCTCCCCGGCTCGATCGCGTACATCGCCGAGGGCGGCATCGACGGCGGCGAGCTGCGCTACTACGTGGTGCCCGGCCCGACGATGGACAGCGTGCTGAGCCGCTTCACCCGGCTCACCGGCCGCATGCCACTGCCGCCGCGCTGGGCGCTCGGCTATCACCAGAGCCGGTACAGCTACACGCCCGATACCATGGTCATGAACGTCGCGAGTGAGCTCCGCCGGCGCGACATCCCCGCCGATGTGCTCTATCTCGACATCGACTACATGAATGGCTATCGCGTGTTTACCTGGAATCCCGTCGGATTTCCGCAGCCGAAACGCTTGCTCGATTCGCTCGCATCGATGGGGCTCAAGGTCGTCGCGATCGTCGATCCAGGCGTGAAGGTGGACAGCGCGTACGCCGTCTATCGCCAGGGCGTCGCTGCACGCGTCTTCATCACCACGCCGGATGGCGCACCGGCCCTCGGCACCGTCTGGCCCGGGATATCGGCCTTTCCGGATTTCTCGCGTAGCGCCGTGCGGCGCTGGTGGGGAGATGCCCAATCCGCGCTGACCAGCGTCGGCGTGCGCGGCATCTGGAACGACATGAACGAGCCCTCGTCATTCACGGGGGGCACCCTGTCCGAGCTCGTGCAGTTCGAGGGCGATGGCCACGCGGGAAGCCATCTCGAGTATCACAACCAATACGGTACGCTGATGGCGCGAGCGTCGTTCGACGGACTGCGGCGGTTGCGTCCCGACCGGCGGCCGTTCGTCATCACGCGTGCCGCGTACACGGGCGTGCAGCGGTACTCGAGCGTATGGACGGGCGACAATCGCTCCACCTGGGAGCACCTCCGCCTCTCGATTTCAATGGTGTTGTCGCTCGGACTGACGGGCGAGCCCTTTGCCGGCTCCGACATCGGTGGGTTCGCCGGCACGCCCACCGCGGAGCTCTACGCGCGCTGGCTCCAGGCCGCGGCGCTGATCCCCCTCTTTCGCACGCACTCGGCGATCGACGTGCCTCGCCGCGAACCGTGGAGCTACGGCGCGGAATACGAGCGCGCGAATCGGGCGACGATCCGCCTACGCTACCGGCTGCTCCCCGCGCTCTACGCGGCGTTCTATCAGCACGTCCGCGACGGCGCGCCGGTGGTGCGCCCCATCTTCTGGTCGGCGCTCGACGACAGCACGGCGCTCGGAGTGCATGATGAATATTTTCTCGGCGATCACCTGCTCGCCGCGCCGGTCGTCGATTCGTCCGCGGACGCTCGCACCGTGTATTTCCCAGCCGGACTTTGGTATCGCATCGACGGGGACAGCGTGTTCGACGGCGGCCGCCGCGCGATGGTGTCGGCTCCTCAAGCGTTGCACGATCGCGGCGACACGACCGGTCTTCGCGGCTTGCCACTCTTCGTGCGCGCCGGCGCGGTCATCCCGATGCAGGCGGTGCTGCCGTACGACGGTGCCCGCCATCTCGACACGCTGGCGCTGCACGTCTGGCCCGGCCCGATGACGCCGGTCGTGAGCGCGCTGTACGAGGACGCGGGCGATGGCTATGGCTACGAGCGCGGAGAATTTCGCGCGACGACATTGACCGGTACGACATCGGCCGCGGGTGCGATCGAGCTCGTGCTCGCGCACACGGGCGCGTTCGCCGGAGCGAGCCTCTACGACGTCACGCTCCACTCGGTCGCGCGGCCGCGCTCCGTGCTCGTGGATGGACGCGCCGTGCGCGTCACCTACGACTCGACGACGCATACCGCGTCCTTCCAAGCTCCAAACGGCGTACGTCGCATCACGATGACGCCGTGATGCGGGCGTGGGATTCGCGGCACGGCGCTACGAGCGATCCGGCATGCCGCTGCTCGGCACCGGCTGCGCGCTGCCCTGCGTCGTGAGCCGTTCCGTCTCATCGGCGATCACGACGGCGCCTTCGGGAACGTCGCGCGGGCCGCGGTCCTCGACGAAGGAGACACAGACGGCGGCCGCAAGCAGACAAACGCCGCCGAGCGTGACGAAGTAGAGCGGCGAATTCGGATTCCCCTCGCCGAAGAACGTGCGCGACACCCAGCCGAAGGCCAGCGCCGAGATGATCTCCGGGATCACGATGAAGAAATTGAAGACGCCCATGTACAGGCCCATGCGCTCGGGCGGGAGCGCCGTCGCGAGGATCGCGTACGGCATCGACAGGATCGAGGCCCACGCGATGCCCACGCCCACCATCGTCAGGAGCAGCAGATACTGATCGTGAATGAAATAGACCGACAGCAGCGCGATGCCTCCGCAGGTCAGCGCGGCCGCGTGCACAGTCTTGCGGCTCGTCGCGTGCGCTAGTCTCGGCAGGGCGAGCGCTACGAGGAAGCATGTGATCGAGTAGAAAGCGAAGGTGAAACCGCCCCACTCGACGCCCTTCGTGTAGAGCGCGGACTGCGGATCGGTCGCGCCGAAGACATGCCGGGCGACGGCGGGCACGAAGAAGAGCCACATGCAGAAGAGGCCTAGCCACGTCAGCAATTGCACTACCGCGAGTTGGCGCATCGTCTTCGGCATTTCGCGAATGGAGTGCACGATGTCGACGACGAGCGGCGCCAAGCCGCGACGCCCGGACTTGGCGCGCTCGAAGGCGGCCATGTCTTCCGGGGGAAACTCCGTCGTCGTTGCCACGGTCCACAGGACCGCGGCCAGGAAGACGACGGCGCCGGCCCGGAACGCGTACTGCACGGAGTGGGGGATGCCGCTCGGCGTACTGCCGACTACACCCATGCGGGCGAAAACGTACGGCAGCGCGTTCGCCAAGCTCGCCCCGATGCCGATGAACAGCGACTGCATCACGAAGCCATGCGTCCGCTGCGACGGCGGAAGCTTGTCCGCGACGAAGGCCCGGAACGGCTCCATCGAGATGTTGATCGACGCGTCGAGAATCCAGAGGAGCGTCGCCGCCATCCAGAGACTGGTCGAGGTCGGCATGATGAACAGCGCGATCGACGCCAGGATCGCTCCCGCGAGGAAATACGGCCGCCGTCTACCGAGCGGACCCCA
>JALZAE010000521.1 GCA_030948535.1 Gemmatimonadota bacterium
CGCGCGCGTCGCCGCACACTCCGCTGCGCGTGGCGTAGCTCATTCGGACGATTCCATCCGGCGCGGCACTCACGCGCCCCTCGATCGACTGCGCGGCGGCCACCGGTGCGACGATCGCGAAAGACACGACGAGTCCGGTGCGCATCACACCGCGCGCGATATGCATGGCGGTCATTGGTTGATCAACTCCAGCAGAAGCTGCTTGACCCGCGGATCATTCGACTGTCCGAGCCAGAAGATGGCCTTCTTGCGCAGCTCCTTGTTCGGGTCGCGCTTGGCGATGTCGATCAGCTTGTCGACCGCCGCGGACTCGCGCCGCTGGGACAGCGCGAAAATCACTTGCTCGCGGATGTCCTGATCGTTGATCCCGTCGTACATCGCCGCGATGTCGCTCACCGCGGTGCGACGCTGCTGGCCGAGCCAGAAGATCGCCTTCTTGCGCGCTTCAACCGGCTGCTTCGAGTCCTTCACCAGCTCCACCAGCCACTGCCGGTCGTCCTCGCTTCCCGACTCCGCGATCCCGTGAATGATCTTGTCGCGCAGATCGTCGCTCGTCAGCTTCGCGTACAGATCGCGCAAGAACTTCGCGTTCTCGGGCGAGCGCCGGCTTTGGCCGATCCAGAAGATCGCCTGGCCGCGCAGCTCCTCGCTCAGGTTCGAGGATGTCGCGAAGTCGCGTAGCAGCTGCATCGCCCGCGGGCTCGAGTGCTGCGACAGCGCGAAGATCGCCTTGTCCTGCAGCTGCGGATCCTTCGAGTTGTGAAGCACCGAATCGAGCGCGGCGAGCGTCTTGTCCGAGCGCACCTGCGACATCCAGAACACCGCATCGCCGCGAACCTCGTTATCGGGATCGTTGCGCGCGACGCCGAGCAGGATGTCGGCCGTCTCTTCATTCGACTTCTGCGCGACCAGGAACACCGCCTTCTTGCGCAGCGGCTGTGAGCAGGCGTCGCGGCGCGCGAGCACGGTCTTCAACACCGGTAGCGCGCGCTCGGCATCCATCTGCAACAGCGCGTTCAGCGCCGCCACGCGCATGTCATCTTCATCATCACCGGAGGGACAGCCGTTGCGCGCCGCGCGTGAGCCGCTCTTGTCCCCCTTCCCCGTCGCAATCTCCGCCACACGCTCGGCCGCGTTGGCGTCGCCGTTCTTGGCCAGCGCCCCGTTGATGCGGGAGAGCAGCACGCCGGCGTCACCGGCGATCGTCGCCTTCGGATGCTGCTTGCGAAGCGACTTCAACACGTCCGTCGCCTGGCGCAAGTTGTCCTCGTCGCCGGTGCGGAAGAGCGCGTATCCCTCGTAGTACATCGCCTCGGGCGCGTACTCCGACGACGGATACTTCTCGACCAGCCGATGGAACAGCTCCGACGCGCGCTTGAAGTCGTTCCTGTTGAGCGCTTCCCGCGCCGCGCGGTAGAGCGAATCGGCGGGATCGTCGGGATACGAGTGGAACGCGGGCAGCCGGTGCGACGGCACCACGCGCCTTACACCGACGCCATCGAGAATCGCGCCGATATCCCCGAGCGAGCCGAGCGACTCGAGACTCTCGAGCGATCGCACGCTCTTGAGCGAGCTCAGACTCCCGAGCGATGCCAGGCTGCGCAGCGATTCCAGGCTGCTGAGCGACTTGATGCTGCCCAGCGATTCGAGGCTGCCGAGCGACTTGAGGCTGCTCAGCGACTCGAGGTCGCCGATTTGCCCGAGGCGTGCGAGGTCACGCGTTTGCGCCCCCACCTGCGCCGGCGCCGATCCCATTGCCGCCATGATTGCGGCGATCACTACCGTGGTCGTTCTCATTGTCGTTCTCTCCTCAACTGCCCGCCGGCCCACGGCCGGCAGGAATGGTCGTACGAATGCGAGTCAGGACATCCTGCTGGCTCATGGCCTGCTCGATCAGGTCGATATCAGTGCTGTCGCGGCCCGGCTGCAGCCGGGCGATCTGGGTGAGCACGAGCTCGAGGTCGCCGAGCAGCTTCTTGAGCTGCGGATCGTTGGCGGCCGGCGAGTCGATCAAGAGTTGCGTGGTGCCGAGCAGCGTCCGCGCCCAGCGTCCGACCTGCGCGTCCATGCGGCCGGACTTGGCGCCGACGCGCACGGTGGTCAGCAGCGCTTCCGTCTGTCCGAGATGCTGCATCACCGCCAGTCGGTAGGTCAGCGCGTTGGACGTCGCGCCGTCGTCATTGTGCACGATCTCGCCGCGCGGCGAGAGCATGCGCTCCGGACGCCGCTCGTCCTGCGGCACAGTCGTCGGGACCGGCGCCGTTGTCGCTGTCGTATCGCGTGGCGTCACGACGCCTGGCTGCGGTTTGATGGCCATGTGCTCGTTCGTGCGCGCCTCGCGCTGCATCATCCAGCGGCCGAGCGCGATGCCGAACACCAGCGTCGCGGCGAGCGCGATCGCGGCCGCCACCCAGCGCGACGTGTGGCGGATCGGCGTGACGGGCGTGCCGCGGCTCGCCGCTCGTGCCTGCTCGATGCGCGACCACATCTCGGCACGGGGCACCGGTGGCGGCGCGTTGTAGTCACGCGCTGCGTTCTGCAGGAACTCGTCGAATCCGTCGTCACTCATGATGCCCATTCTCCAGCGAAGTCAGCCAACGCTTCGCGCAATTTTGCTCGTGCCCGTGACAGCTGCGCCTTGCTCGTGCCTTCCTGGACGCCCAGCGCCGCCCCGATCTCTTCGTGCGTATATCCTTCCACATCGTGCATCACGAACACCGTTCTGTATCCATCGGGCAGCGCATCGATCGCCGCCCTCAATCGCACCTTCAGGTCGGGCTCGGCCCGCCGCGACACCCCGGTCACCGCATCGGCCGCCGAGATGTCCATCTCTCGAGCGCCCAGCCGTTTTACCTTTTTCAGCGCGTTGAGCGTCACGCTCGACGCGATCGTATGCAGCCACGTGCCAAAGCTCGAATCACCACGAAACTCACCCAGCCGCTCGAACGCCCGAATGAACGCGTCCTGTGTGCACTCCTGCGCCAACGCATCATCGCCGGTGAGCCGGAACGCGAGACGGTACACACGGTCCACGTGCGTCTCGTACAGCTCACGTTCAGCGGCCGCGTCACCGGAGCGAACGCGGGAGAGCAAAAGGTGTTGGTCCACAGGGTCCGGAATCGGGGCGCTTCTCGTGTGCTGAACGACCCTCTGACAGCGCCGTGCCGGCAAAGGGTTGCGTGCTTTTCACGACAGAGATGGGCGTGAGTACGTCGCTCGTGGATGATGCCCGCGCCATGCTCGCGAAAGCGAGGAGCATCGCCGTGCTGACGGGCGCCGGCATTAGCGCCGAATCGGGCGTGCCGACCTTTCGCGGCGCCGGCGGGCTCTGGAAGGATTTCCGCGCCAAAGAGCTGGCGACGCCCCAGGCCTTCGCCCGCGACCCGCGGCTCGTGTGGGAGTGGTACGGTTGGCGTCGCGAGACGATCGCCGGCTGCGCGCCAAACGCGGCGCATCGCGCGCTCGCCGCTGCGGCCGTCGCGCGAGACGACATCTCGATCATCACGCAGAACGTCGACGGCCTGCACGCGGCCGCCGCGGCCGTTCACGAGCGCGCGATGCCGATCGAGCTCCACGGGTCGATCTATCGCGTTCGCTGTACACGCTGCGAGCATCGAGCGGAAGACCGTGGGATGGTCGACGCCACGTCGCGCGAGAGCTTACCCGCGTGCCCAAGCTGCGGCGCGCTCATGCGACCCGACATCGTCTGGTTCGGCGAATCGCTGGACCCCGACGTGCTCGACCGCGGCGAGTCGGCGGCGATGGACGCCGACGTCTGTCTCGTCGTCGGCACGAGCGGCGTCGTGCACCCGGCGGCGGGGTTGGCGGCGATGACCAAGCGCGCCGGCGGCCGGGTGATCGAGGTGAATCCCGACGTCACGCCGATCACGGCGATCGCCGACGTCACGATCCGCGGTGGAGCGGCGAGCATCATTCCCGGAATTCTCGGCGCGTCGTGAGCCGGACTCGTATCGCGGTGCTCGCGCTCGCCGCGATAGGGACGCTCGGTGCCGCGCCGGCGGCGAAGCAGATCGTCGTCACGATCGACGATCGCCGGCCGCTGCGCAGCTTCGATCCGCGCGTCGCGCTCGGCTCGACGATCGACGGCCACGTGCGCGGGTCCACGGATCGTATCTTCACGACGGCGAACATCGCGGCGATGCGCTCGGCCAACTTCGGACCGATATCGTATCGCCTTCGCACCGAGCTCGGCATCGAGGCCTGGCACTGGAACGCGCGCGGCCACTGGAGTGATTCCGCGCGCTCGCAGGGCTACTGGATCTCCGACGATCGGCCGGGGGAGCCGATTCACATCTCGTATGGCTTTCGATTGCCGCGACGAGGGAGCACGACCGACCAGGCGAACAACGTGGGCTACTCGCGGCTCGACGACGGCGATACCACGAGCTTCTGGAAGAGCAATCCGTATCTCGACGAGCACTTCACCGGCGAGCCGAACGCCAAGCATCCGCAGTGGGCGGTGATCGATCTCGGCGCGCGGCGGCCGCTCGGCGTCATGCGCGTGCTGTGGGGCAAGCCGTACGCTGTGCGCTACGAGGTGCAGTACTGGGCCGGGGAGGATCCCAACGATTTCGATGAGGACAGCGACGACGGTGTCTGGCGCGCATTTCCGCACGGTCGCGTCGAGAGCGGACGTGGTGGTGATGTGACGCTTCGCTTGAGCGATGCGCCGATTCGCGCGCGATTCGTCCGTCTGCTCCTGTCCGAGCGCTCCAGGCCCGACGTCGCTTCGCGCGACGCGCGCGATGATCTCGGATTCGCCATCCGCGAGTTGTACCTCGGACTGATGGTTGGCGGTCGTCTTCGCGACGAGCTACGGCACGGCACCGAGCGCGGCACAGGCGAAAATTCGCAGACGCGGATGACCGTGTCCTCGACCGATCCATGGCATCGGGCGATCGACAAGATGGCGGACACGGAGCAGCCGGGCATCGATCTGGTGATCGAGAGCGGCGTCACGAAGGGACTGCCGTTGCTCGCGCCGGCCGGCGTGCTGTACGATACGCCCGAGAACGCGGCGGCGCTGCTGCGCTATCTGCGCGCCAAGCACTATCCGGTCGAGCGCATCGAGCTCGGCGAGGAGCCCGACGGGCAATACGTCCCGCCAGATGATTTCGCCGCGCTCTACCTTCAGGTCGCCACGGCGCTCCACGCCGTCGATCCAACGGTCGCGCTGGGCGGTCCATCGTTCCAGTCGACGGTGACCGATGTGATGATGACGTGGAAGTCGCGCGTCGATGAGGCTCCTTGGCTCACGCATTTCGTGCACTACTTGCGCGAGCGAAACAGACTCGGCGATTTCAGATTTTTCTCGTTCGAGTGGTATCCCTTCGACGATGTGTGCGTACCCACGCAGCCGCAGATCGCCGTCGTTTCGCGGACGCTGCAAGGCGCGATCGCCAAATTTCGCGATGATGGTCTTCCAGCGGACGTGCCGATCGTGCTCGGCGAGTACGGCTACTCGGCGTTCGCGACACGGTCGCAGGTGGATCGCGCCGGCGCGCTGCTCAACGCCGAGACGATCGGGACGTTTCTTGCCGCCGGCGGCGGCGCAGCGTTTCTCTACGGTACCGAGCCGGCGCCGCTCGAGGTCGATCCCGTTCGCGGCGCG
>JALZAE010000541.1 GCA_030948535.1 Gemmatimonadota bacterium
CATCAGCCCCGTGTACATTTCGATTCCGTTGTACAAGTTCTGCATCCTCATGTTCTCGTTCGCCGCATGCTGATTGTTGTCATAGTTCGCGATCGGCAGCGCGAGCACGGGCACCTTGAGCACCTGCTCGAACAGGTACGTCGGCCCGCTTCCGCCGACCGTCGGAACCGCAAGCGGCATCTGGCCCGCACCGTCGGCGACGGCGCGTAGTACCGCCTGTGCCATGGGGAGATCCATCGGCGCGCGGCTGGCTGGATAGCCGCCGGCGTCCCACTCGACGTGCGCGACCTTCGCGTGCGCGAGTCGCATGGCCATCGTCACGCTGTCGCTGGTCACGAAGTAGCCCTGCTTCCGTAGATGCGTGTTCACCAGCTCCTGCACATGCGCCGGCGTCTGGTTCGGCACGAGACGAAAATCGAACGACGCGCGGGCTTCGGTGGAGATGACGTTCGCCGCCTGCGCCCCGACGGCACCGACGCGGATGCCGCGCACGTTGAGCGCGGGTCGCATGATGCGCTCGGCCAGGATCGCATCGTTCGCCTCCGTGCGCGCGAGACCGAGCGAGCGGCGCAGCGATGAGTCGATCGGCGGCAGCGCCGCGATCGCCTTACGCTCGGCGGCCGTGATCGGGCGGACGTCGGCGTAGTAGCCGGTAATCTTGATCAGGCCATCGTCGTCGCGCATGCTGGCGATGAGATTCGCCATCAGCGCGCCCGGGTTCGGCGCCCAGTTGCCGTAGTGGCCGCTGTGCAGCGGACGCGTCGGGCCGTAGACGGTGAGCTCGAGACCCGTGACGCCGCGCGCGCCGAACTGCACCTGCTGCCGTCCGCTCTGATGATTCGGCCCGTCGCAGAAGAGCCAACCGTCGGACGCGAGCAGATCGTGATACTTCTCGAGAATCTGCCGCAGATGCGGCGAGCCCGCTTCCTCTTCTCCCTCGAAGAAGAACTTGATGTTGATCGATGGCTTGAGATTCGCCGCGCGCATCGCATCGAGCGCGGTGAGCATCGCGAGGATGCTCCCCTTGTCGTCGCCCGTTGACCGAGCGTAGAGCCGAGCCTCGCCGTCGATGCGGCCTGAGTCCGTCGCCGGAAAGGGGATCACGACGCCGCCATCGAATAATGCTTTGTCGCGCAGCGTCGGCGACCACGGCGGCGTCACCCACTGCGTCGGATCGACGGGCTGCCCGTCGTAGTGCGCGTAGAGCACGATCGTGTGCGTCGCACCCGGCGACTTGAGCTCGCCGAAGACTGCCGGCGGCGCGTCGGGAACCTCGAGCAACTGCGCGACGACGCCGCGCTTCGCCAGCATCGCCACGATCTGATCGGCGTTGCGGCGAATGTTCGCGCGGTCGCTGGCCAGGTTGGGGATGGCGAGCAACTCGGCGTATTCGCGCGCGATCGCGCCCTCGTGCGACGTCCGGTATGCGTGCGCGGCCGCCCGCAGCGCGGCCGCATCCTGCGCCTGGAGCGCTGGCGAGAGAGCGGCGATCGACAGCACGGCAGCCAGTCGCAAGTGCAAGCGGCCAAGGGTCATAGCAAAACTCCGGCGATAGGAATACCGAATCTAAAATGAATTGCTAAAGTTTTTTCCGCGCCCTGCCGATACTCGAGGCGTAGCCCCGCGGTACGGTCCGCGGGGCCCCCGTCTCGTCCGCCGACCAGAGGGAAGCACGTGCCGATCCATCGCATCACATCCGGTCATCCCTGCAAGAGCACCTGGGACGAGCTCGCCGAAGAGCGCCGAAGACTCGAGCGCGAGCGGGCGGCCGAAGATACCGGCACGACGATCGCGCAACAGATCACGGTCGGTGCGTACGCGTTTCTGCCGCCGGCGCCGCGTCTGATTCCGCCGCCGACGCAGACCGAAAAGCCGTCCGCCGCGACATCATCGGTCGACAGCTACGCGAGCCAGGCGCGCTCGTTGTCGCGTTTTGCGCAGGCCGGTGACATGGCCGGCGCTCGCCGGGCGCTCGGCGTGATGCCGAACAATCGTGCCCCGATTTACACCCGCGGCGGGGTCGACGTAAGCGTCGACGAAGATCTGCGCCCGCTGCTCGCCTCGGTTGAGCCGGGCGACGACGAAGCGCTCGCCTCGGCGCTGCGCGCGCTGGTCGGGCCGGGTATCGAGCCGGGCTAGGCCGCCTCGCGCGCCGCGCGCG
>JALZAE010000491.1 GCA_030948535.1 Gemmatimonadota bacterium
CCTACATCTCGGGTGAGGAGATCCCCGATCGTCGCGAGTATCCGGCGCCGGACGAACGCAACGCGGCTCGACTGCGCGCGGCCGGTGTCGACTTCGCGATCGCGAGCTACGCGCACGGGCTCGGCAATATCGCCTCGGGCATCACGGGCAAATGGCTGCTGATCGACGCCGCGCTCGCCGGCGGCTACGGGCTCGACGATGAGTCGATCCTACGCGCCGTGACGATCGCGCCCGCGCGCATCCTTGGCGTCGCGCAACGCGTCGGCAGCATCGAGCCGGGCAAGGATGCCGACATCATTATCCTCGACGGCCCGCCGCTGAGCATAAAGAGTTGGGTCGAGCGCGTGTACGTCGATGGCGAGCTCGTGCATCAGCGCTCGCCGTGATGGCCGCGCGATGGCGACTCTCGTGGAGCCTCACCGGCTCTACGGATAGACGGTCTGCCTCATCGCGCTCGTCATCGCGATTGCAAGCCTCGCGGGAATCGCCGGTAGCGCGCTCGATCTCGCGTCACCGGAGTTTAGCGGCGATTCCGAAATACCCGTGGCAGCCATCGCTGTCGTCGTTCGAGTCAGATCGCGCGACGTACGATCGCGAGCAGCGAATTACTGGGCGCGGCGCCGAGGCGAAACCGATACGACGCCGGAGCCGATGCTGCGCCAGCGATATGAGGCGCTCCGCGCGGACCACATTCGTCGAACGATCGTGCGCGCTCGGCGGTCGCTGCTCACCGATTCGTTGGGCGTCATACTTGCCGCCGTTCTCTTCATGGTTCACTGGCGCTCGGTGCGGAGACTGAGCGCGCCAGCTGTGACAACGCCGGCGAGCTAGCTTCAGCGCGACGCCCGTCTCGTCTCGTCTTCAACGACATCCTCGCTTGGAGCATCGCATGCGGATCCGTAGTCTTACCGCCGTTCTGTCGCTTCTCGTCAGCGTCCCCGCATACGGCCAAGCTCCGGCCTCCGGCGCCGTCACCGTCATTCGCGCGGCGAGAATGGTCGACTCGAAGAAAGGCGTCGTCGTCGCGAATCCGATCGTCGTCGTGCAGGGCGCGCGCATCACGGCGGTTGGCGTCGGCATCCCAATCCCCGCCGGCGCGACGATGATCGATCTCGGCGACGCCACAATCCTGCCGGGACTGATCGACAGCCACACGCACCTGCTGCAGAACTACGACAACACCCTCGGCGGCGACGACCCGAACATGGCGCTCACGGTCACCACGATGAGCACCGCCAAGCGCGCGCTGCTCGGCGCGGCGATGGGTCGCGAGGATCTCGAGGCGGGCATCACCACCGTGCGCGACCTCGGCAACTCGGGCTACAACGGCGACGTCGCGCTGCGCGACGCGATCAACGCGGGATGGGTCGTCGGTCCGCGCATCCGCGCGTCGACGCGGGCACTCTCGGCGGCGGGCGGACAGTTCGGGGCGCTGCAGCCTGAAGTGCAGAAGCTGATCGAGCAGGAATACGTCGTGATCAGCGGCGTCGAGGACGCGCGGCGCGCGGTGCGCCAGGCCTTCTACGATGGCGCCGACCTGATCAAGGTGATCGTCAACACCGGGCCGCGCGTCGTGTCGCTCGAGGAGATGAAGGTGATCGTCGAGGAAGCACACCGGGTGAATCGCACCGTTGCCGCGCACGCGATCGGGGATCTGCCCACGCGCATCTCGGCCGAGGCGGGTGTGAATTCCATCGAGCACGCCTACACGATTCCAGATGACGTGCTCAAGATGATGGCGGAGAAGCGCATCTATCTCGTACCGACCGACTACCCGGACGAGTTCTATCTCCCGGGCAACATCACGCCCGACAAGCGCGAGCAGGCGCTCAAGAACATCAACGGCTTCACGAAGGGAAGCCGTGACCGGCTCGCGCGCGCCGTAAAAGCCGGCGTCCCGATCGCCTTTGGCTCGGACGAGTACTACCAATCCGGAGGTCGCACGCGCGGGCTCTCGACCTTGCAGGCAATGCTCGCCTACGCCGCGTCGGGGATGACGCCGATGCAGATCATCCAGGCCGCGACCGTCAACGCCGCGGACCTCGCAGGCTGGTCCGATCGCGTTGGCGCGCTCGAGACCGGCAAGTTCGCCGACATCATTGCGGTGAACGGCGACCCGACGAAGGACATCGGGATCTTGGTCGCGGGCGCGAAGTTCGTGATGAAGGGCGGAGCGATCGTCAAGCGCTAGATCAGACTTCCATCCGATAGCCCGAGCGCGCTACGGTCGCGATGTAGCCGCGCTCGCCCGCCGAGTGTCCCAACTTGCGTCGCAGCTCCGCCAAGTGCGTGTCGATCGTGCGGCTGACGACATCGTCGCTGTAGCCCCACACCTCGTGCAGCAGCTCGCGCCGCGGTACGACGTCCCCGGCTCGCTTGAGGATGGCGAGCAGGAGATCGAATTCCTTCGGCCGCAACGTGATGTTGCGGCCGGCGCGCCGAACTTGCCGCGCACGGACGTCGACCTCCAGATCAGCCACCTGCAGGTTCGCGCCGCGGGGGCGCGAGCCATCAGGACCCGCCGGCGAGGGCACATCGCCGCGCGAAAGATCGCGCAATAGTGTAAGCAGTCGGGCGTGCGCGTCGCGCGTTTGCGTCGTCGAGCGCTGCACCCGAATGCGCTCGAGCGTCTCGGAGAAGCGATCTTCGTCGAAGGGCTTTAGCAGATAGTCCAGCGCGCGCAGCTCGAACGCGCGCACCGCGTACTGGTCGTACGCCGTCACGAAGACGATCACTGGCGCGTCGTCGCCATCCTCGAGCAGGCGCGCGACCTCGATGCCGTTCGTCTCGGCCATCTGCACATCGAGAAAGACGAGATCGGGATGCTCGCGCGCGATGACGTCGAGCGCTTCACGACCGTCGCCGCACTCGCCGATCACGCTGAAGTCGGCGTGCTCGGCAAGCAGCGTGCGCAGTCGCAGCCGCGCGAGCGGCTCGTCGTCGACGATGAGCGTGCGCACGGCGGCGCCGGTCACGGTCTCGGTCACGCCGACTTCGCGTCGGCGTGACGGCATGGGATGCGGATGGTGCACAACGTTCCCCCTTCTGCCAGCGGCGCGATGGTGAATTGGTGCTCGTCGCCGTAAAGCTGCGCGAGTCGCGCGCGCGTGCTCGACAGGCCGACGCCCTGGCGCTCCGGTCCGCCGTTCGGCACACCGATGCCGTCATCGCGAACGATCAGCGTCAGCCGGCCCGCGACACATTCGGCGCTCACCTCGACTCTGCCCGGGCCCGATCGTTTGGCGATGCCGTGGCGGATGGCGTTCTCGACGAGCGGCTGCAGCACAAGCCTCGGCACATGGACGCCGAGCGCGTTGGGCGCGACGGAGAAGCGCACCTGGAGGCGCGGGCCGAAGCGTGCTTCCTGGATGTCGACGTATTTCTCGAGGAAAGAGAGCTCCTCCTCGAGCGTGATCTCGACGCGATCACCGGCGTCGAGCATCTGCCGCAGCAGCTCGCTCAAGCGCGCGATGAGCTGCTCGGCCCGCTTGGGATCGGGGCGCACCAGCGCCGAGATCGCGTGCAACGTGTTGAAGAGAAAATGCGGATGCAGCTGCGCGCTGAGCGCGTGGAGCTGCGCCTCGGCGAGTTGCGCCTGAAGCTTCGCCGCGCGAACCGCGCGCTCGCGCGACTCGCGTCCGTAGGCGAGTGTCGTGGCCGTCGTGGCGATCAGGATGTAGAAGAGCGTGTCGTACGCGATGTAGCTCTCGACCGCGCGATTCATCGAGGCGATGATGCCTTTGCGGAACATCGCCGGCAGCGCGTACGGCTCCATCCACTCGACCGCGCCCATCATCGCGCTGCCGATGGTGAGAAAGACGACGAGCGTGATCCCCTGCGCGATCACCGCCTTCGTCGGGTTGTCGCTGAAGCGGTAGCGAAGGGTGACCCAGGCGATGATCGGCGTGAACAGCACGCAGATGAGGAAGCTCGCGAAGTTGCTGGCGAAGAGATGACCAAACGGACGCGGACTTCGAATGGCTTCCTGCGCGGCGAACAGCACCGCCATTCCGGTCCAGGCCAGCAGATCGTAGAGCGCCCAACGCCACGGCGCACGACGCGCCGCGTCGAGCAGCGCGGTGCGGCCGCGCGCGGTCAGCGCCGCGCTGGCGACATCGTCCGCCGCCGACGCGGCGTCGGGAATTGGGAGAGACTGCGCACTCACGTTCACAGGAAATTCCGGGAGAGCCGCTAAAGCTTGGGCGGCGTCGTCCCATTGCCGCCATCGATGACAAAACGCCAGTCGCCATTCTGCTGGCGCTGCCACACGGTGAGGTACTTCGATGTCGAAGACTGGCCACCGTTCTGAAAGGTGGCAACTCCCACGGTGAAGCCGAGGTCACCACTCGGCGCCGCATCGGCGATGCGCGGCGTCCAGGTGAGCGCGCCCGGCGGAAGTCCATCGAACTGCGTGCTCACCGCATCGCGCCCGCACACGACGCCGGTCCGCGCGCCGCCCATCGCTGCGCCATCATCGGCGATGTACGTGGCGAATGCGCCCATCGCGCCCGTCGCCGCCGACATCGATGCGAACTCACCATCGACCCGAAGCAGCGCGCTCCTCAACGCCGTCGCGTCGCCGCCGGGCTGCGCATTCGGCCGACGTCCCGCGTCGCGCGATGCGCACGCCGCTGGAAGCTCGGCGGCCTGCGCCGATGCGCGCGGGCCGAGCACCCATCCCGCGACGCGCCACAGTCCGCCGACCTGCTTCCAGTAGGCGATGTACTTGAGGTACGATGTGTCGCCAGGCGCGGAGCGCTTGCCGTACCCGTACGTGAATCCGCGACTGCCATCGTTCGACACTTCGACGCGCACGGCAGCCCACGACATCGACGTGCGCGCTGCGTCCGGCAACGTGTCGAGCATCGCCTGCACCCGCGCTTTCCCCTGCACGAGCGGCGCGCCCGGGAAGAGAAAGACGACATCATCGGCGAGCCAATTCGTGAAGCCCGGCACCAGCGTTTTGGACGCCGCCTCGGAGTGGGCACGATCCGCGGCGAGGAGCGAGTCCGTCGCCGTGCGCGTCGCGCTTGGCGGTTGGATGGCGAGTGCGGCGGTAACGAGCAGTGCAAGCAGCTTCACATAACCTCAACTGTTTGTCGCGCGGAGATCGGAGCACGGTGACCACTCAATGAGCGCTCAACGCCGGCGCGCGACAACAGCCACGAGGGCAGTTTGACACCCTCTTACACAAAGTTCACCGCACCGAGAGATCGGCTCCGATCGGAGCGGAGCTCTTCTCTCGGCGCCTAAGGAGAGATCGAAGACATTAGATACGGATCGTGGCGGAGGCGGCGAATCCGGGCAGATCGATCTCAGCAGGCGAGAGATCATCGCACCAAGAGCTCTTCGATTGTTTTTATACAAGAACAAAGAAAAGAGATCTGCCCGAATTCGCTCCCTCCGCCGCGATCCGCATCAAATGTGTTGGAGTCCGCCCGCGAGATGATCCACTCCGGCGATGGACTCTAGCCGAGCCTCGGCGCCACGGCGCGCTTTTCCGGCAGCAGATAGAAGATCGCCAGCGCCGCATGCAGCGCGAGGCAGCCCCACGCCGAGACGAACGCCAGCCCGAGCGCGACCGCATACGCGATGGGACCCAAAGCGGAGCGTCGGGTGATCGTGCGCACGGCAGCGGAATCGGCGTTGGGATCGAGCAGACGGCCGCCCTTGATCGCGTACCACCAGAGCGCGTTGAACGCGATCGCGATGACGAGGATGATGCCACTGTAGGTAGCGACGGCAGCGGTGCGGCCGGGCTCCTTCGCGAGATAGGCGGCGAGCAGGCCGGCCGGAAAGGGAACGAAGGCCACGAACATCAGTAGCACGACGTTGATCATCAGGAAATAGCGATCGCTGCGCGTGATGTACGTGAACATCGCGTGGTGATTCGTCCACATGATGCCGATCGCGATGAAGCTGATCGCGTAGCCGGCGTACGATGGCCACAGCGCGCCGAGCGCGTGCTGCAAGCCGCCCATCGTGTCCGAGACCGCCGGCGGCGGCACGCGAATCTCCAGGATGAGCAGCGTGATCGCGATCGCGAAGACGCCGTCGGAGAACGCCTCGACGCGCGTCGTTTCGGAGAGCGTTTGCTCAGTCAGTGGTCGTCTTCTCCCCGAGCAACTTGCGAATCGCGGCGAGCTCGGCGTCGAGCATCGCGCGCAGCGTCTTGTAGCGCTCGACCGCATCGCGTCCGATTTTTTGGTCGGCCGAGTTGGTCATGCCGGCGAGATAGGTGATGTGCGCCTGAAGACCGGGCTTGCTGTAGCGGATCGGCGGCGTGACGAGACGAGCTTCGATCGCCTGGATCTGCTTCAACGTGTCGGCGGCCGCGCCGGTCGCGTCCTTGAGTCGAGTGCGCGCGGTACGCACCGTCGCGACGGCGCGATTCGCATCACTGACGAGATCGCGCACGCGGACGTTGTGCTCGAACTGCTCGCGCAGATCGGCGAGCGTGACGCCATCGCGTGAGACCCGCGGATCGATCTTCAGGACGAGCGGCTGCGTCTCCGTCACACCGGCGGCGGTGAGTCGCACTTTGTAGTTGCCCGGCACCGCCGTCGGTCCGCCGCCGCCGGCGATGCGTGTCTGGGCGTTGACCGCGCCGGGATAGGCGAGATCCCAGACCATGCGGTTGAGTCCCTTGTGCTTCGTCAAGCGAACGGCGCCGCGTCCTCGCCGGGGACCCGCATCTTCGTCTGCTGCAGCGTCCGCGTTGGGGTCGGCAGGAGCGGCGCCCGACTCGCTCGACATGCTGCGCACGACCGCGCCCTTCTCATCCAAGATGTCGACCGTCACCGGCGTCGACGCATCGCTCGAGAGGAAATAGTCGATCACCGCGCCCGCTGGGAGATACTGCGGTGCGGCCGGCCCGCCGCCGCGTCCGAATCCGCCGCCGCCCTGATAGCGCATGCGCACCGCATCGCGCGGCTTGAAGAGATGCGCCGCCGCCGACGCGATCTGATCGCGCCACTGATGCAGCGGCGTGAGGTCATCGAGAATCCAGAACGAGCGGCCCTGCGTCGACACCAACAAATCTTTCTGATGAATCATGAAATCGGTGATCGGGGTGTTCGGCAGATTCAACTGGAACGGCTGCCAGCGCGCGCCGTCGTCGAACGAGACGTACATCCCGAACTCCGTGCCGGCGTACAGCAATCCTTGGCGATCGGGATCTTCGCGAATGACGCGCGCCGGCTCGTCGGCGGCGATGCCGTTCACGATCTTCGTCCAATTCTTTCCGTAGTCCGTCGTCTTGTAGATGTACGGAGCGAAATCGCCGAGCAGAAAGCGGTAGACCGCGATGTAGGCCGAGCCCGGGTGGTGTGGCGATGGGTCGATCGAGTTGACGCGGCCGCCCGGCGGCAAATCTTTCGGCGTGACGTTCGTCCACGTCTTGCCGTCGTCGCGCGTGACGTAGACCGGACCATCGTTGGCACCCGTCCAGATCAACCCGCGCTGCACGGGCGATTCCTTGATCGCGTAGAGCGTGCTGTAGAACTCTTCGCCGGTGACATCGCGGGTGATCGGCTCGCCGCTCACGCCCTGGTAGCGTGGATCGTTCGCGGTGAGATCGGGCGAGATCTTTTCCCAGGTGACGCCTTCGTCGCGCGTGCGGTGCACGTACTGCGATCCGTAGTAGACGACGCGCGGATCGTTGGGCGACGTCTCCATGGGGGAGACGCGCTGGAATCGGAAGATTAGATCGCTCGCCGGATTTCCGTACAGCGACTGCGCGCCGACCCAATAATTCTTTTCCTGGCCCGTGCGAATATTCATGCGTCCGAACTGGCCCTTGCACGCACCGTACACCGTATCGGGATTCGTGCGATGCGGCATGATCGGACCCGTCTCGCAACCGGGACCGGTGCGCCACTCTTCCGCCTGGCCGGAGCCGAGTGGAAGACTCGGCACGATCACCGTCGTGTTGTCCTGCTGCGCGCCGTAGAGCCGATAGGGCGTCTGGTTGTCGGCCGCCACGTTGTAGATCTCGGCCGTCGGCTGATTGTATTGCGTCGACCAGGTGCGTCCGCCATCGAGCGAGACGTTGGCGCCACCGTCGTTCGACTGGATCATCACGTTGCCATCGTGCGGACTGATCCACATGTCGTGATTGTCGCCATGCGGCACGCGCATCGTCTGCCACGACTTTCCGCCGTCTGCGGACTTGAAGAACCCCTCGGCGCCGCCGTAGACGATGTCAGCGTTCGTCGGATCGGCGGCGAGCGTCACATAGTAGAAGGGGCGCGTGACGAGCTGGCCGTTCGTGTTGACGAGCGCCCAGGTCGCGCCGGCATCATCGGAGCGATAGAAGCCGCTGCCGGGCTTCGCTTCGACGAGCGCATACACACGCTGCGGATTCGCCGCGGTGACGGCGAGATTCGCCTTGCCGATGAACTCGGCTTGGGTCGCGACGACCGTCTTCGTCCAGTGATCGCCGCCGTCGACGCTCTTGTAGAATCCGCCCTCGCGTGCGCCCGAGATGATCGTCCACGGCTTACGCTCGCCGCGCCACATCCAGGCGTAGACGACGTTTGGATTGCCGGGCTGCAGCTCGACGTCGCTCGAGCCGGTGGAGTCGGAGATGAAGAGCACTTTCTCCCACGACTGTCCGCCGTTCTTCGAGCGAAATACGCCGCGCTCGGCGTTTGGCCTGAACGCATTTCCAGCCGCCGCGACATATAAGACGTCGGGATTCGACGGGTGCACGCGTATGGTGCCGATCTGTCCCGTCTCGCGCAGTCCGACGAAGTGCCACGTCTTGCCGGCGTCGGTGGATTTGTAGACGCCGCGGCCGGTGGAGACGTTGCTGCGAATGTCATCGGAGCCGGTGCCGACGTAGACGATGTTCGGATCGGACTCGGCGACTTCGATCGCGCCGATGGAGCCGAGTGGGATTTGGCCGTTGTCGGAGATCGGAATCCAGGTGACGCCGGCATCTGTGGTCTTCCACACTCCTCCGGAGGCGACGCCCATGTAGAAGGTGCGCGGTTGACTCGGCACGCCGGTGACGGCGGTGACGCGGCCGCCGCGGTTCGGGCCGACCATGCGGTACTTGAGGTCGGGGAAGAGCGTGGGATCGAAGGTCGCCGGCGTGATGCTGGCGGCGCGGGTCGGTGTTTGCGTCGTGGCCGATGTCGCGAGCGCGACGACGGCGGCTACGGCCAAGAAAACGCGTCGAAACATGGCAACGATACTCGTGTTGAGGACTGCGATGGCAAACCGCGACTGAGTTCTCCGGGACAACTCGGAGATTACGGTTTGCCGGCAGCCAGCACAACACGACTCTTCGCGGCGCCGCCATGAAAAACGCCCCGCGCATCATTTCCCGGTGCCGCTGCGCGCCAGGTTCCAGGTGATGGTCGAGCTGGTCGTGCCGTGCCCTTGATATCCGCCGCCCGTTCCCGAGATGGTCTTCGAGCCGCTCAGATGGTTGGGATCGTCCATTTTTCCCTCCATCGCCGGCAGCGTCCCGCCTATCAGCATCCGCTGATCGTACTCTCGGCAATTGTCCCGGCCGCACATCTGCGTGTGCGACGTTCCCTCGTTCTTGAACACATAGCTCACGCGAATCACGTAGGTCCCCTCGCTCGGGCTCACCACCTCCACTGTGGCCGGAGCTTGATCCTCTACGGTTCCTTCGCTGGTGATGCTCTGGTTCTTGATCAGGGTTATCGCTCCACCCCGCAGTGCCTTCTGCCTGGACACCTTCATGTCGCGCATCTCGGTGTAGCCGTTAGCGGTTCCGGTTCCATTCTTCAGGTTGACCGTGATCCGCGTTGTGTTGGAGCTCGACCAGCTCTGCATCTCGTTCTCGCCTTGGTCGCCAAAGGTGAACGCAAAACTGATCTGGCCGCTCCAATCCGGACCGACCCCGGCATTCCATTCTCCCTCCGCGGCGCCCGCGCGAGATGTCGCGTTCACCACGAAGCCCGCGGTCTTGACGTTCTGATCGGGGGCCGTGAAGGTGAAGCGCATCGGCGAGCCCACATCGGATGGACCCTCCGCCGGTGTGACGGCGCCCACTGCCGAGCGCGGACGCGCACCCGCAAAGTGCGCCTTCGTGGTCTCGCCACTCTTTGTCTTCACCTCTGCCTTCACCGTAGTCTTTCCGCCGCGGACCAGCGTCACCGTATTGGACGGCGGATCGAAAGCGATGTTGACGCAGGTGTTGGGCTGCTGCCACTTGGTCATGGCGATCGAATACCAGACGCCGGCCCAGTACGTCAGCGCCATGCCCGTGCCGTACGCCTCGCCGTAGTGCCCTTTGGTGGGGTCACCACCAGTGAAGGTTCCAAGTGTCGGCGCCGACATGAGACCGCCAACTCTGAACTCAATCGTCACGTGCTGCGTGACGTTGCTGCCGGCGGGCGTGGCGATGGCGCCGCTCTGGTCGCGAATCGTGCCCGAGAGCGTGTAGGTGTATTCGATCTCGGCTTTGACCGGGTCGTGCAGGAATCCGTCATCACTCACCTGGCCTTTGTATGTCCCGGTCGCGCGTCCCTCGATGCGGATTCTGCTCGTGCCATTCGCCTGCGCATCGGTGCTCTCGATGCTGAAGGACAACTCGCCTTCGCCCTCGGCGGTCCCGTCCGCCTTCGGGCAGGTTTTGACCTTATTGCCGAGCGTGAAGCGGGCGGTAACGCGCTTGCCGTCGGTGGCTGGCGTGTTGCCGACGGCGGTCAGGGTGGAGATCTCGGTGCGGCCCTCGTAGCCGGAGGGGGCGGGCGTGCTGGGATCGGTCCTCGTGATCAGATAGCCCTCGCCCGGGCCGGGAATGTGGACCGGTGCGGGTGTGCCGGCGCCCTGCGCGTGCACGTTTGTGGCGACTAGCATCGTCGCGGCAGTGGCGAGCAGCGGGATCCGGCGCATTTCCGCCTCCTGGCGAGGACGACGGGCGCGGACCGGACGTGTGTCGTCTGGGGCGGCTCGTCAATGGCGGCA